>NZ_JAPZSS010000060.1:0-28439 GCF_027532015.1 Microcystis sp. LE19-131.1A
CATTTCTCCATTTTTTTGCTTACCTCCACCTTAATTCCTTCTTTCAAAACTATACCTATCAATCGTTTCCCCTTTTTTTAAGTTTCTTCTCTTTTTGTTAAGAAAGATCTGACTAATGGATAGCTTGATAAGGGGGGTGCCGATAGGCGGGGGGATCCCCCTTGATAAGGGGGGAAACTGATAGTTTTTAACACCTAACTACTTACAATAGGGATTGAGCTTAAAACAACCAGGCAAATTTTCCCACCCCGAATTTTACATAGAGAATAATTGCCAAAACCAATAAAAATAGAAAGCCAATAATTAATAAATAGTCTTTATTGGTTAAGATTGATTCCTGTAAAAATGTGCGATCGGGATCACCAGAGAAAGCTTTAGCCTGTAGAACTACTTCTAGTTTTTGCGATTTAGCCATAGCGTTTAGAATTAAAGGTACAGCGATAGAAGCGTAAATTTTTCCTTTTTGCAGCCAACCCATTTTTTCTATTGCTAATCCTCGTAATCTTTGAGCAGAAATAATCGATCGAGATTCTTCTACTAGGAGAGGAAATAAACGCAGGGTAGAGGAAAAAATAAAGACTATTTTGTAGGGAATTCTGGCTTTAGTTAAACTCACCATCATCTGATTTATATCAGTGGTAAAAATAGCGAGGGGAATAATTAAAACCATGGTGAGAGTTTTAAAGATCACATTTAAACCGTAGAGGGTTCCCTCCACAGTCATTTGAGCAGAACCGACAGTTAATAAGGGAGTTAATTCAGTTTTTCCCGTTAAAGTTTTTACCTGTTCCACATTAAAAAATCCCATGGTAATTAATAAGAATAGATAAAAAGGAGCCATGAATTTTAAAATGGTGAAGAGATAAGACCATTTTACCCCAGCCCAGAGACAAGCTAAAGCGACAATAAGAGTTAGCAAACCGCCAGCGAGGGGACTTTCCCAAGTAAAAGCGATAAGAGTAACCACGATCATCATGGTTAATTTTGTCCGAAAATCTAGGCGAGTAAAAGGAGAATCTCGATCGACGGTTTGCCAGTTAAATGATTGCATAATTAGGAAAAAAGTTAGTAAGTAGCTAGGTGTTAAAAACTGTCAGATGCCCCCCTTATCAAGGGGGATCCCCCCGCCTATCGGCGCCCCCCTTATTAAGGGGGGCAGGGGGGATCGGCACACCCCTTATTAAGGGGGGATTAAGGGGGGATATATCTTCAATTTAATTATAACTTTAAGGGAATGAGTTAATTACCCATCCCCATCAATCCCCTAGGAAGGGTTAGCAACTCTCTTCATTTGCTCTTGAATTTCAGGGTTATAAATCTGGAGATAATTCCAATAATTACCAAACACTGATTCTATATAACCCTTAGTTTCTCTAAAGGGAATATTCTCGACAAATTCATCGGGATCGCTAAAATCGAAACGCTGTCTCCATTTGGAAACTGCCCCAGGTCCGGCGTTATAACTAGCCACGGCAAAAAGTGAATTTCCGGCGAATTTGCCGTGGGTATAATCGAGATACCATGTCCCCATCATAATGTTATCTTCGGGATTAGTTAAAGAATAACTTTTATTGCCAGTATTACCCGCGATATATTTCCCCGTATCGGGCATAATTTGCATTAATCCCACTGCCCCCACAGGAGAACGAATTTCTTTTTCAAAGCGGGATTCTTGCCGGATTAAAGCTGTCACTAGCAGGGGATTTAATTGTCTATCTTTTGACCATTGCAGGATGCTATCGTAGTAGGGGAAAGGGAATAAAGCGTGCCAGTATTTATCATTTTGTCGCAGGGCTTTCCATGCTTCCCTTTCCTCTGGGGTATCTCTTTCTCGCAAGCGCCAAATCAGGTTAATTCCTTCTAAATTTTGATTGCGAGAGAGTTTATAGACACCGAGGTTAAATTGTTCGTCAACGGTTAAATGCCAAGGATCGACAATTTCTGCTTGGAAGAGATTCCAAGCGTCCGTATCTTCACCAATTCGATATAATTCCTTGAAAGCTTCCGAACCGGCGGGGGGATCGTTACGAGTGGCGGGTTTGACGGTGGTAGGATTATAGGAGCGGACAGTGGTAAAATCCCCCACGTCCCAACCTAATAAAACCGCCGAGCGCCAAGCATAATAGGAATGGGGATGACGAGAAATAGTATAGGTAAAAGCTTGTTTTGCTTCTTGGTTTTTGCCCAGTTTTTGCGCCCATTTTCCCACCCAAAAGGCCGCTTTCGGGGCAGTTTGACTATCGGGATTATTAACCGCAATTGGCTGCGCCCACTGCCACGCCTTGGCGTAATCACCGGATTTAGCAGCTCTTTGGGCCATTAACCAGCGATAATCGGCGGCTTCGTCGGATTTTGGGTATTTATTTAATAAAGTTTGCCATGTTTGACTAGCGGCCTGAGCATTAGTTGATCCTAGTAATTTGGCTTTCGCTTCCAAAGCTTCCGGGGCGCGATCGGGAAATTGCTTGACAATGCGATCGAGATATGCTATGGCATCGCGGTTAGGAGAAATTTGGGCGAGTCGCAGTAATCCCAAACCCGTTTCTGGGGCCTGGGGATAGGTTTTAATTAATTTTTGGTAAGCGCTGCGAGCTTCTGGCAGTTTTTTGGCAATTTGTAGCCCGCGAGCGTAACGATAGGCTTGTTCGGGGCTAGGAGTGGCTTTAGCATAGGCTTTATATGCTTTTTCGTACAATCCCGACTGCCAATAACCCGCCCCAATCATTGCCCAATCCGCCGGAGTTAACTGATTGACGTAGTCTTTCACCAAACGATCGCGGGCCTGATTGAGGGTAGGATCAAAAGGATTAGCCTTGGCTAACTGCAACCATAAGGGAAATTGATCGGGATTTTCTTGAAGACGTTGGCGAATTAAAGCCAAAGTACGCGGGTGTCGGGGGTATTCCTTGAGCAATTTTTCATGATAACTGGGGTCGTATTTGCCCAAAGAGTAGTAAGCTTCCGCCACTACGGGCGATTGGGGATAGGTTTCCAGTAATTTTTGCCAAATTTCTCGCGCTCTTTCACTATCATTGCTTAATTCGTAGGCGCGTCCCTGTTTGAGGAGAATCTGGGGAGCGAGGACAGGATATTGTTTTTCTAAGCCTTCTAATTGTTTTAAAGCCGGACCGCCTTCATATTTTCTCAATAAATCCATAGCCAAGAGATAGCGGGCGCGACTACGCTCTAAAGAGGGCGCATTGGCATCAGCAACATCTTTTAACTTGACATCTCGCTCGGTTTGTGGTAGGGAAGCGCTATCAACTACGGCAGAGGATTGGTTAGGATCTTGGCTAGGAACCGAAGCACTATTGCGATCGAGCCAAGCGAGAATTTTCGGGTGAAAGAGAAAGAGACTGGTGAGAGTAAAAAGCGCAACCCCAGAACCTAGTCCAAGAATGAGCGGGGTGTGAGGGGGGAATTTCTTAAACATTACCTTAATTCAAGACAGTAACTCAACATACATTATCAGTGATCGTGGTGACAGGTTGTTTGTTTCAATCAGGTTGGGGGGTTGTTCAGTTATCAGTAAGCAGTAATCAGTAATCAGTGAACTGAAAACTCCCATCTGATAACTGGTAACTGATCACTGATCCCTGAGATATGGTACGCTAAACAGGATTTAAGTATTATTAATGATTGCTATGAAACAGCGCGGCGTGACGGTTTGGTTAACGGGATTGAGCGGTGCGGGGAAAAGCACGATTACCGAGGCATTACAGGCAAAATTAATCGCTGAAGGTTATTCAATTGAGGTTCTCGATGGCGATATAGTGCGGACGAACCTCACCAAAGGTTTAGGATTTAGTAAAGAGGATCGCGATGAAAATATCCGTCGCATTGGTTTTGTGTCTAATTTGCTCACCCGTCACGGTGTGATTGTCCTAGTTTCGGCTATTTCTCCCTATCGTGAGATTCGCGAGGAAGTACGGGGAAAAATCGGCAATTTTGTCGAAGTTTTCGTGAATGCTCCCTTAAATGTCTGTGAGGAGCGCGATGTGAAAGGATTATATAAAAGAGCGCGTGCTGGCGAAATCAAGTCTTTTACGGGAATTGACGATCCCTATGAACCACCTTGTAACCCAGAAGTGGAATGCCGCACTGATTTAGAGACTTTAGAGGAAAGTGTCGCCAAAGTCTGGAACAAATTGACGGAATTAGGCTACATTAATCAAGCTGTGGCGGTTTAATCGCCAAATAACTTGGTATTGTTGGAAAATATCGTGGGGACGTGGACTAAAAACGTCTCTACACCCCGATTAACCCCTTAAAGCGCTAAATTATTTTGAAATCTCGCTCTAGTTATTGGAACCTCATTCCCTATCTCCGTCCCCAAACCCAAACAATTATTTTGGCGTTCATCTGTACGATCGGATTTACGGTATTTTGGCCGATTTTAGCTTGGTTAGCTGGACAAATGGCCAGATATATCGGTGAGGGAAATGTGCAGGCATTGGCGACACTTTCGGGGGTGGGGGCAGTGGTTTTTTTACTGCGGGGAATGTCTCAGTATGGGCAAGATTCCCTGATGGCAAAAGCTTCTTTAAAAATTGCCCTGGAATTAAGAAAAAAAGCTTATGCACACCTGCAAACCCTCGGCTTAAATTACTTTGAAACGGCAAAAACTGGTGATTTATCCTATCGTTTAACGGAAGATATTGATCGCATTGGGGAAGTAATTAACAAATTTTTCCATGATTTTATTCCCTCAGCCTTACAGTTAATTGTCGTCTTTGCCTATATGTTTATTGTTAACTGGCAATTGACGATCGCTGTCATTATTATCGCTCCTTTGTTGGGAGTTTTGGTGGGATTTTTTGGCGAAAAATTATTACAATATGCTCGTCGCGCCCAGGCGAAAATATCTAACCTTTCTTCGTTATTAACCGAAGTTTTTGGCGGTATTCGCGTGGTGCAAGCTTTCGCAGCTGAAGATTATCAAACCGAGCTTTTTGCTCAAGAAGCGGAGGAAAATCGCCGCGCTCAATACCTATCAGAATCCACCAAAGCTTTACAATACGTCGTGGTGGGATTCTTACAAGCTCTCGGTGTCATCTTTTTATTCTTTCTCGCTGGTTGGCAAATTTCCCAAAAGAATTTAACTGGAATTGACTTTGTTAGTTATGTGGCGGCGGTGGCAATGTTAATCGATCCTATCGCCCATATTACCAGTAATTATAATCAATTTAAACAGGGTCAAGCCTCCATGGATCGGATTTTTGAATTGTTAGCTATTTTGCCAACAATTACCGAAAAACCGAATGCGATCGAGTTGCCACCCCATAGCAAAGAAGTTGAATATTGTCAAGTAAATTTTTCTTACAATGAGGACAGACAGGTTTTAAAAAATATTAATTTTACTGCACACGCTGGGGAAATGATTGCTTTAGTGGGAGCATCGGGAGCGGGAAAAACCACTTTAGTTAATCTTTTATTGCGTTTTTATGACCCCACTGCCGGCAAGATTTTAATCGATGGGGTGGATATTCGTGATGTGACTTTAAAAAGTCTCCGGCGACAAATTGGCGTAGTTTTGCAGGAAAATATTCTCTTTTCTGGTACTATAGCCCAAAATATCGCTTTTGGTCAGGGAGATTTTAATCTGCAAGAGGTGGAAAAAGCGGCAAAAATTGCCAACGCTCATCAATTTATCGGTGAACTTTCCCAGGGTTACTATACCTATGTGGGAGAAAGGGGTGTTAATTTATCGGGTGGACAAAGACAAAGAATCGCCATCGCGCGAGCGGTTTTATCTAATCCGAGAATTTTAATTTTAGATGAAGCGACTTCAGCGCTCGATTCGGAATCGGAAGCTTTAGTGCAGGAAGCTTTAGAAAGAATTATGACGGAGCGCACGGTATTTGTTATTGCTCACCGATTAGCAACTGTCAGAAAAGCTAACCGTATTTTAGTCTTAGAAAAGGGTGAAATTATCGAGGTGGGTAATCACGAGGAGTTATTAAATCTTAATGGTCGTTACGCTCAATTTCATGCTAGACAATTTCAAGATTAGTCTATTTGGCGTTAAGAGTTGGGCATTATTTCTGATTTTATCACTCAAGCCAAGTTTTTGGGGGGTAGAACCCCCCAAACCCCCCGCGCATTAGTTTTTCGGTGGGATGCTTACACGCGGTTGTTCATACACTTGTACTAATTCAAGAATCACCGATAGAGCAGTTATCTTAATGGTGAGGTGGGAAGTTTTCGTTTTGGGGAGTCAGTCGCGGAATTAGGTTAGACTTCATCTTTAGGGAAACGCTGTAAGTATCCAGACAGAATTAATTACACATATTTTTCCGTCCCCTCTACTTAGGGTTTTTTTCGGGGAATTCCTCGCAAGGTTAAAACATCATCGAGGGTGGAACAATAGTTTTTTAAACCAAAATCAGCAGGAGTATAGGTTTTAATGTGGGTGAAGTGGCGATAATTCATGGCAAAACGGTCCCATGCTTCCATCTGCAAGTTAAAAACTTTGATAAAAAAGTTAGCAATGGTTAAAGATAAAGGAATCCGAAAATAGATTTTTTTGTTTAAATAAGTGCAGATTTCCTCCACTGCTTGGTTAGCTGTTGTGCGTTGATTGCCTAGAACAATTTTGCTTTCTGGTGCGGGATTTTCGATTAAATAATTCACCACTTGAGCTATATCTTGAGCATGGATAAAATGAAAACTGCCATCAGCTTGAAACCAACGCACTAAACCGATATATTTCAACACATCCGGTAAACCACCATAGATATGAGAGTAGGGTTTATTTTCGTCACCACCTAAGACAAAAGTGGGGTATAAAGTGATAATTTTATCGGCGATTTCTAGGTCAGTAAATTTGCTATAACAAATGTATTTAGTGCGGATATAATTAGTTCCTATCTCCCCAGCTTCGGGTAAAGGTTGATTATTTTGATTGAGAATGCTGGCGGTAGAAAAGTAGAGGACTTTCTCGCAGATTTGAGCATCTAAATAACTAATTAATTCTAGGGTTTTTACCACATTAATTTGATAACTTTCCTCCTCTCCTCCCCAACTGGTAGCGATTAAAACCGCTATATTCATTGTTTTTAAAAGCTCCGCATATACCCCAATATTTTGCATATCGCCTAAAAGTATATGAACATTTGATCGCCCTTGATAAGTAAATTTTAACTTCTCTGGATTACGCAATAAAAAATATAATTCATAGTCGGGATTTTCCAGTAAAATCTCGGCGATATAATGCCCAATACAGCCACTCACACCCGTTAGAAATATCTTTTTCATTATTTTAATTGATACGGCAGAATTTAGGGGACAGTGTGAAAGTCAAAAGGGTGTTGGGGTGTTGGGGTTTTAGGGTTTTAGGGTTTTAGTTGAATTCCCCCATTTCCCCATTTCCCCACCCCATGTTCCCTAGTCCTGATAACTAAATTGTTTAGCAGTTTCAAAGAAGAAACGCACGTTATCTTCAGGAGTTCCCACCAAAACACCATGACCTAAATTAAGAATATGACCTTGATTACCTGCTTTACGAATAGTATCAATAATCCGCTCGCGAATAAAAGACTGGGAACCGAATAAAACCCCCGGATCGATATTACCTTGAACCATCATCGATTTACCTAAACGCTGTCTCGCTTCGGCCATATCTACGGTCCAATCGACGCTCACAATATCAACCCCCGATTGAGCCATTCTTTCCAAAACGCCGGCGCTGCCACTAATGTAGAGAATTAACGGTGTATCGGGATGGGTTTCTTTCACCAAACGAACTACTTTTTGTTGATAGGGTAAGGCAAAAACATCGTAATCTTGGGGAGTTAATTGACCCGCCCAAGAGTCGAACATTTGTACCACTTGCGCCCCACAATCAATTTGATAACGGACATAGGTGGCAATCATATCCGCTAATTTATCTAAAAATTGGTGCAGTACCGAGGGTTCCGAAAAAGCCATCCCTTTAATCACAGAATAACTTTTAGAACCTTTCCCTTCCACTGCGTATGCTGCTAAAGTCCAAGGCGCTCCGACAAAACCGAGGACAGTGGATTTATTTCCCACCTCTTGACGCAGGGTTTTTAAAATCGTTTTGATAAAAGGTAAAGACTGATCGGGATCGAGGGGATTAAGTTGGTTCACCTGCGCTTGAGTACGAATGGGAGAATCGATAATCGGCCCCTTACTTTCGATAATATCAAAGGGAATACCAATTCCCGCTAGGGGAGTGAGGATATCGGAGAACATGATCACCCCATCCGGTTGAAAAGCACGCCAAGGTTGCAGGGAGATTTCGATCGCTAAATCGGCATTTTCCGATCTTTCCCGAAAACTGGGGTATTTATCCCGCAATTCCCGATAAATCTGCATATAACGTCCTGCTTGTCTCATCATCCACACGGGAGGACGGGGTAAGATTTCTCCTTTGGCAGCGCGTAATAAATAAGGTATTTCAGGGGAGTCAGTCATATCAGGATGATTATTCTATTGCCTTTTCTACGGTATCATCCCCCGTACAGCTAATTTTTCTGGTTTTTCCTTAAGAATTGTTAACGAAAGTTATCCCCCACCCTGGGGTGAATTCGACGCAATCGCAAGGCATTCGTCACCACGGAAAGGGAACTTAAAGCCATGGCAGCACCGGCAATAATCGGATTGAGCAGAAAAGGATAGAGGACTCCGGCAGCGATGGGAATGGCAATCAGGTTATAAATAAAAGCAAAAAAGAGATTTTCTTTGATATTTCGCATTGTTGCCCGACTTAACTCAATAGCAGTCACAATTCCCTGTAAATCTCCCGAAATTAAGGTTATATCGCTTGCAGCGATCGCTACATCTGTCCCCGTGCCAATGGCAATACCTAAGTCCGCTTGCGCCAATGCGATCGCATCATTGATACCATCGCCAACCATGGCGACTATTTTCCCTTTTTTCTGCAAATATTCGATTTTTTCGGCTTTTTGTTCGGGACGGAGTGCGGCAAAAAAGCGCCGGATACCCAACTCGCTGGCGATCGCTTCTGCGGTTTCGAGGTTGTCCCCCGTCATCATCATCACCTCTAAGCCCATTTTTTTGAGCTTGGCGACCACTAAGGAAGAAAAAGGTTTTAAAACGTCGGAAATGGCGATCACCCCCTCTAAACGCCCGTTAACCGCTATCCAAGCCACGGTTTTTTTCTGCCATTCCCAATCGTGGGCGACTTTTTTAAGAACTTTTGTTTCGATCCCTTGACTTTCTAACCATTGTTGTGTCCCGATTTGCACGAAATCTGACCCGACTTTTCCCTGCACTCCTGACCCGGTTATTGAGTCAAATTCGCTTACTTCTAGGGTTTTAATCTGGTTTAACTGCCCATATCTAACTATTGCTTCTCCTAGCGGGTGTTCAGAATGATTCTCCACCGATACGACTAACTGCAGCAGCGATAATTCCCGTCCATCCCTCACCCCCTCGCGAGTCAAGAAGTCCGTCACCGTTGGTTTCCCCTGGGTGAGAGTTCCCGTTTTATCGAGAACAATAGTAGTAATACCCTGGGCCAATTCTAAACTTTCGGCATTTTTAATTAAAATTCCCTGTTTTGCTCCCTGTCCTGTTCCCACCATAATCAAGGTGGGTGTAGCTAATCCTAGCGCACAGGGACAAGCGATAATTAGGACTTCCACCATTGTAATCAAAGCGAGGGTGAGATTACCCGTGCGGAGAATCCAAAATAGGAAAGTTATTACGGCAATAATCATCACCACCGGCACAAAATAAGCAGTCACTCGATCAACTAATCTTTGTATAGGTGCTTTTGATGCTTGCGCGGTTTGCACTAATCGGACAATCTGAGCTAAAACCGTATCTTTTCCCACCCGTAACGCTTGCATTTGTAGGCTACCGGTTTTATTAATTGTCGCCCCGATTACCTGTTGATTGACGGTTTTTCGCACGGGTAAACTTTCCCCCGTCACCATCGATTCATCAATGCTAGAACTGCCTTGGATAATTATGCCATCGACGGGAATTTTTTCCCCGGGACGCACTAAAATTATATCTCCTACTTTTACCTCTTCGATCGGTAGATCTAGCGTCTGTTCTTCCCTAATCACCCTAGCAGTTTTTGCCTGTAATCCCATTAATTGTTTAATCGCGGCTGCCGTTTCTTTTCTGGCCCGTTTTTCGAGGAAACGACCGAGTAAAATCAGAGTAATGACGATAGCTGATGCTTCGTAATAGACATGGGAATTAAACCCCTGTTTTTCGATAAAATCGCTCCCGAAGGTTAAAAACAGGGAATAAAAATAGGCGGCACTGGTTCCCAAAACTACTAAAGTGTCCATGGTGGCAGTGCGATTTTTAAAGGCTTTCCAAGCATTTTTATAAAAACTTTGACCACACCAAAATTGGACGGGAGTAGCGAGAATTAATTGTAATAAGGGAGCGTGTAACCAGTGGGGAATAAAAGATAGAGATAAACCCGTCATCATCGGCAAAGAACCGATAAAAAGTATAATGCTAATAACAATAGCGATCGATAGTTTAGTGAGAAGTTCTTTTTCTGGCCTGGATTCGAGATTAATTTCCGTTATCGGTGTAGCTTGGAAACCGGCATCCCTAACTTTTGCTTGAATAGTGTTAAGATCGGTACGCTTGGGATCATAGTCCACATCCACCTGTTCCATGCCAAAATTAACTTGACATCGAATCACTCCGGGGATAGATTCAATTATCCGTTCGATCGAATCAGCACAACCAGCGCAACTCATCCCGGCGAGTTTGAGAGTTTGATGGGTCATAATGTTAATAGCAGCGGAAGTCAGCAAGAAAATCCCCTGCAGCAGAGTTATATCTTTAGCATAAAATATTCCCCTAGCTGCCGGGTCAAGAATCCTTTGTTAATTTTTCTGAATAGATATGAAGAAATGTCAAAAAGAGTGCTTGTATTTTCCTAACACACCCTTAATTTTTATGGACAAATTTCAATTAACCCCACTCTGTTGCGTATCTTGACCCTGCAAAGCATCGGCAGCGGAAACACCATCACCCTGAAAACCAAAATACCATAAAGTAGCGGCAGCTTCAGCGCGAGTTACTGGTCTTTTTGGCTGAAATAGGGTAGTAAAACCAAAAACTCGCCGAATATTGGCTTGTTCGGCATTTTGAAAATCGGCATAAAGAGCGCGCACCAGCTGCGGGTTAATTTTATTAGTATCCTGAAAACCCCAAGTATTTTTAATCGTATCAAGATTGGCGCTCGGTAAAGCTTTTCTAATATCTAATGGCACTTTCCAAGCGATTAAATCTTCCCGGGTTAAAGGAGCATTGGGACGGAATAAAAGGGTGCTACTATCTCCCGTTAAAGGAGAGGGAATTAACCCCGCTTCCGCTAATCCTTGAATATAAATATAATCGGGATCGTTATTTTTAACATCACTAAAAGCTGGGGAACTATTGGGAGTAGCTAAACGGATTTGTTTACCCGCTACATTAGCATAAATGGCATTATTAGCCTGTAACAACCAGCGAGCAAATTCTCGGCGAGTTATGGTATTATTAGGGTTAAACTGATTGTTATTACCTGTTAATACTCCTAATCTAGCTAAGTCTTGAATGTGGCTTTTTAAGGGATTAGGTAAGGATTCGAGATCGTTAAAACTGGTGGGATTAAGATTTGGCAAGGGGGAAGAAATAGGGGAGGGACTAGGGGAGGGACTAGGGGAAGCAATCGGGGTTCCTATTGGACGATAATCGAGGCTATATTCGGTATTGGGAGAAGTGGCAGTTATGGTGATAGTTAACTCTAAATTATCTCGACGGGCCGTTAGGGTACTATTAACTCCCTCCCCAGAAAAGGGATTAATAATTTCCCAATTATTATTAACTAATTCCTGTTGATAAAAAGCCTCGATCGCATTGCTGGGATCGTTGGATTGCCAACGAGTTTGTCCACCAGTATTATCAGGATTTGTCTGCACGGATAATAATTCTGATTGACTATATCGAGGAATTTCTGCGGGAAAATTTGCGGGTAATTGCCTGTTATTAGGAGAGTTTTCTGGTATGGGATTTGTTTGTAGATTAGGATCGGCAGCCAGACGATTTTCTAGGTCAGGATTGCCACTACAGGCTGCTAAAATGCCCAGCAGAGTGATAATTGTACTGTAGCGAATAAACTTACTCACGGTCTTTACCAATATTGTTTCCTTAGCTTTATCCTAGCCTATTTACTCAGGTTTTTGACTAGGAAAAATTTTGCGCCACCATTGACGTAATTTCCCCAGCAGAAATCCTCCTAACCCTTTTGTGTATTTTTCAAATTTGTAGTAAAATAAAATGTCGATTATATCCTGAGTGGAAAGATACTTGAGATAGGATACTCCTTGATCTATACGCGCATCACTATATTTTAAATAAACTTTGCGACTGAGGCGATCGGATAAATTCCATTTTGGTTGAAAATATTCCTGCATCCTCTGTTGATAAGGGGCAAAACTACTCGATTTTCCCTGTAAATATTCCTCCATGTATTGACAAGCAATTTCGGCTCCTTTCATAGCATGGCGAATACCTTCCCCTCCTAAAGCATTAATAGTTGAAACTGCATCACCTATGGCGATAATATTTGGTTTTTTATAGTAAATATCTTGCAGTCCAGAGGAATATTCCACGATGGAACCGTGTTGCTCTACTAGATCATAATTATCTAAGTTCATGTAGTCTTTTATTATCTCGATAATATAACTTTTTAAAGGCTTAACTTCAGAAATATAAGGATGTTCTCCCTCTAACCAAGCGGCTCCTATTTTTAATTGCTGATTATCCATAGGAAAAATCCAGCCATAACCTTTAGGATTCCATTTATGACCGAGAAAAAATACTAAATTATCTTGATATTTTTGATAATCTACTTCTGGCACAGCAATTAAATATTCAATACCTACCCCCTTTAAAAAATCAGGTTTTTCTCGTCTATATTTATACATAACTGCTCTAGCGTATCCGGTAGCATCAACCAATAAACGAGTAGTAACTGTCTCGATTTCCTCGCCTTTTGATTTCAAGAAAACAGTTAGCTGATTCTCCGTTTGTTCATATTTCAGATAACGACAACCTAAACGAACTTCTCCCCCCCAACGCAGCACTTCTGCGGCTAAAAACTCTCGCAATTTGGCAAAATCAAAAACTACCCCTAAAGGTTGCGCTGATGACCAAAAATGATGTATGCTAGTGGAGATAATTTCGATATTTTTCCAAAACCTAGCCACTACGGTTTCGGGGAGATTGAATTGTTCTAAAATTTCTAGGGGAGAAGCGGCACTAGAAAAGTTATTATCTTGCCAACTAGAATGTTGTTCCACCAAAAGAACACGATAACCTTTTTCACTTAATAATCTACCACAGTGACCTCCCGCCGGTCTACCCCCAATAATTACGACATCATAATCCATGATTTACTCCCTCGCCTAATCTTACTAACTTGCTTCTATTTTACCCTAATTTGCCCTCTGTTAAACCCCAAACTGGTTAAGCTATTGTGCATCTAAATTTGATCCTCTTTTTAACCTATTCCCTGTTCCCTCATCGAAAGGCCACCAGCTTATGACATTTTTCTTATTATTAGTTACTTTCCTATCGCTAATAATTTGGTTATATTTAATCTTAGCCAGGGGACAATTTTGGCTATCTAACCAAAAAATTAATTCTGTCACTTCTCCCTTAACAAATTATCCAAAAGTCTCGGCAATTATCCCCGCACGAAACGAAGCCGACGTTTTACCTATCAGTTTAACTTCCCTCTTTAACCAAGATTATCAAGGCGAATTTTCCATTATTTTAATTGACGATCAAAGCAGTGATGGCACGGGAAAAGTTGCCCAAGAAATTGCTGATCAATCTCATAAATCTGGACAAATAACTATTATTTATGGACAACCTTTAGAGATAGGATGGACGGGTAAATTATGGGCAATGAAACAGGGAATAACAGAGGCTACCGAAAAATTTGCACCCGATTATTTTCTCTTCACCGATGCCGATATTGCCCACGCACCGGATAATTTAACCCAATTAGTCACTAAAGCAGTACAGGAAAACCAAGCTTTAGTTTCCCTGATGGTGTTGCTACGCTGTGACAGTTTTTGGGAAAAATTTCTTATTCCTGCCTTTGTTTTTTTCTTCGAGAAACTCTATCCTTTTCCCCTAGTTAATAATCCTAATTCCCCGATAGCAGCCGCCGCTGGGGGTTGCATTTTAATTCGCCGAGATATCCTAGAAAAAATTGGCGGTATTGAAATTCTTAAACAAGCTTTAATTGATGATTGTTCTTTGGCGATTGCGGTTAAAAAATATCTGCAAAATCACCCAGAAAATAACGAGAGTTCCATCTGGTTAGGATTAACAGAAAGCACCTATAGTCTCCGTCCCTATCCAGATTTAGCCAGCATTTGGAATATGGTAGCCCGCACCGCCTTTACACAACTAAATTACTCAAAACTTTGGTTAATTGGCACAATTTTCGGGATGTTTTTAACCTATTTAGCCGCCCCCTTGGGCTTAATCTGGGGATTGGTCTTAAAAGAAACATCAATTATCATAATTAGCACCGTCACTTTATTACTAATAGCCCTTTCCTATAGCCCGACTTTAAGACTATATAAATTATCCCCCCTGCGGGCTTTAACTTTACCCCTAATTGCCCTCTTTTATAGTTTAATGACCGTCGATTCTGCCCTGCGTTATTGGCGCGGCCAAGGGGGAGGTTGGAAAGGGCGAGTTTATCCTAATTAGCTGGTTATAATTAAATTAAAAATGGATTTTAGGTTTGATCCCCCCTGCCCCCTTGGGGGGTGCCGATCCCCCCTTAGTCCCCCCTTAATAAGGGGGGCGGGGTGATCTGAAAGTTTTTAATACCTATCTACTTAATTAGGGTCTGCTGAAAAAGTAGGGGCGAAGCATTTGGGCATAACCTATCGCTGAAACCGTAGATTTCCTATCCGAATGCTTCGCCCGCTTGCAACAAGGAAATAATTCATAATTTTAAGGAAGTCCCAGACAGTAGAACGCCCCCCAGTAACGATAATCCTGAAAAGGCACTGCATCGGGAGCAAATTCGTCAAGCCACTTGATCAATTCGCCGATTTTCTGATAATTGGCTTGAGCAGTATCGGCGTTCGGATCCTTAGTTTGGCGCATTTGTTGCCAAGTCTGGAAAGCCTGCTGATAATCGGCTGTCAAACGGTCCCGCCAGTCTTTTTGGCAAGTCTCCCGCATCGCTTGACGAGCCTGATGTAGAGCCGTTAAGCGTTCCTCTCCGGCCCGCCGTGCGCGGTGGTACTCCCGGGAAAACAGCGCCGTCGCTAGATCAGCCACCGCCCAATGACTACTAATCACAGCACGAGCGCCCCCCAGCAGAAAGCCTGTACCTAAGCTGAGGGGTTCGTCCAGTAATTCCCGTCGCAGGTTTCCTTCCTCATCTCGGAAACTGGCAAAACTGAGACCAGTTTCACAACAGGAGAGAAACACTTCCGACAATTCGGGAAAGCGCCACGAGGGACTAATTAAATCCCGCAAGGTGACTTTTTGCTCCCCGGCTAGGACGAGGTGGGAGTTGAGGGGATCATCGGGGCGGCTGGTGGCGTGGTGGCTGGAGAGCAAAGCCTGCACTTGTTTCAGCAATTGCAGATAAGAGTCGGGGGTAACTGTGCGCCCCTGTAGCCGCCGTTGGCGAGGCACGTTCCAGGTTTGGGCGACCCACTCACACTCTAGGGGAGTATAGGGCAAATCCTCTGTGGTGTTTTCCACAATCCCCAGGGTGTCGGGAGTGGGTTGCGATCGCTCTTGGCACAGTCCGAGAATTTTCGTACTGGGGACAAACTGAAGGCGAAAGCGATCGCCCAGGAGTTGTCCTTCGGCGGTGGGTAGAAGGTCGAAGGGAATTTGGTGCAGAAAGAGGTGGGGAATCAGAATTAACTCAGTGATTCCCTGGAGGTGCTGTTGGATGAGGGTGTCGAATTGCAGGCGGGTTGCCAGTTCTTGCAGACGAGTGGCCATAGCTTGGTGCCACTCATGCCGACGCTGCTGGCGGGATTGGGCGGTCTCTGCTTGATTAATCGCAATGTAGGGGTTAACCCAGTTGTCGATCAGCCAGTTTTGCAGGTCGTTGGCCGACTCCGGGGGATTGGGAATAGTGTGGCAGTTGACCCCTTCCCCGCCATCCCGGGAGGGGCGACGCAGGACAAAGATGTGGGTATGGGTGGCGGTGGTGTAGAAGCTGAGGAGGGCAGTCTGGGGAGAAGGAAGCAGCGCCGTTAGTTCATCGAGTCGGGGTTGGGGTTGGGGTTGCTGAAGTTGGGCGGTGATGGCATCAAAGCGGTAGAGAGCTTCCCAGGCTTGACGTTCAGCGGCTTCGGCGGCGAGGAGTTGTTCAGAGGCAAAGCTAGCGCGGGTGTTGCGGCTTAGTGCAGGGGTCAAGGATGGTTTATCGTCTTTGGACAGTTCAGGACGGTCTTGAGCGAGTTGGGATTTGCTGCGGCGGCTGTCCTGAAGTTGCTGATACCAGGCTTGTATTTCTGGGGGGATGCGCCCATCGGCGTAGAGGTCGCTGATGGCGATTAGGTCGGCAAGGCGTTTGGAGCGGGAACGTTCGACGGTTCGCAGCGCCAGGGAGAGATCGCCCTGGTTAACGGCCGCTTGGATCAGGTTTTCATAAACGTCGATAGACTCGCGGACAATTTCTTGGCGCAGGGCTTCGCTGGTAGCCCAGGCGCGGCTTTGTTCAACGGCTTCCACGGCAACCCTGTAGCCTTCTAAGGCAATGTCCCACCAGCCCTGCTTAAAGCCCAAGTTGCCGAGGTTCCGTCCAGTTCTGAGGGTGTCAGCCGGTAAGAGAGTGGGGTTGAGAAAGGAAAGTGCCTCTCGATAAAAGGCGATCGCCCGTGCTAGGTTGGCTACCGGCTCTTGACCCAATTCGGCTTGGGTCCTGTAGGCATTGCCCAGATTAGTCAGGGTTCCGGCTAAATCCCTTTCTAATCCGGGTTGGCGGCGGATAGTGGCGGCTTCGGTGTAGTTGGCGATCGCCCGTTCTAGGTTGGCTACCGGCTCTTGACCCAATTCGGCTTGGATGCTGTAGGCATTGCCCAGATTATTCAGGGTTCGGGCTAAATCCCTTTCTAATCCGGGTTGGCGGAAGATGGTGGCGGCTTCGGTGTAGTTGGCGATCGCCCGTTCTAGGTTGGCTACTGGCTCTTGACCCAATTCGGCTTGGGTCCTGTAGGCATTGCCCAGATTAGTCAGGGTTTGGGCTAAATCCCTTTCTAATCCGGGTTGGCGGTAAGTTGTGGCGGCTTCGGTGTAGTTGGCGATCGCCCGTTCTAGGTTGGCTACCGGCTCTTGACCCAATTGGGCTTGGGTCCTGTAGGCATTGCCCAGATTAGTCAGGGTTAGGGCTAAATCCCTTTCTAATCCGGGTTGGCGGAAGATGGTGGCGGCTTCGGTGTAGTTGGCGATCGCCCGTTCTAGGTTGGCTACCGGCTCTTGACCCAATTCGGCTTGGGTGCTGTAGGCTACGCCCAGATTATTCAGGGTTCTGGCTAAATCCCTTTCTAATCCGGGTTGGCGGCGGATGGTGGCGGCTTCGGTGTAGTTGGCGATCGCCCGTTCTAGGTTGGCTACCGGCTCTTGACCCAATTGGGCTTGGGTACTGTAGGCATTGCCCAGATTAGTCAGGGTTGTGGCTAAATCCCTTTCTAATCCGGGTTGGCGGCAGATGGTGGCGCAAAATTCGTATCCATAGATGGCGATGTCCAAGTTAATGCGTGGATTACCTTTAGGAAACTCATGAAAAGCATAAGCAAGATCATAGAATAATGTCCCTAGTTGGTTGGTTTCCTCTGGATTGTATTGTTCCTTGAGTTGATTTCCCCAAGCACGGAGGAGGTTAAGTAAGTTTTCATCTAAGAGATGGAGGTTATTGTCGAGCAGGGGATAAATTGCTTGGCGGTTTCCGCGACTTTCCTGGACAGTTTGCAGTAGGGTTGGAAAAAAACTGATGTAGGGGTTTTGATTATCCCTTGGCGCGTCTAAAAATTGTCCTAACTGTTGCGCCATATTCCTCAACCATCCCGCGCTGTTATCTTCTCCCTGCTGTTGCAAAAAATCTGCATACTGACCCATCACAGCGACTAAGCCTGCATCAACTAATTCCGCGTTAGCCTGTAATAGCGCTGGTTCTTGACCATTTTCGCACTGGAGTAGTGCTTGGATTAGTGCTAAGTAAGCTTCTATTCTTGCTTCGTTCATGATTGTTTTTAGTAGGGTGCGTTAGCGATAGCGTAACGCACCCAGATAGCGTAACGCACCAAGTAGTAGTTAAATTAATGATAGATGTGGTGCGTTACGACGGATTGTTAGATGATTGAGTAGGGGCGAAGCATTCGGACAATAACCTATTACTGAAACCCTAGATTTCCTATCCGAATGCTTCGCCCGTACCCTGAATTTTTCTCTAGCAAACTCAATTCTAGTCTAATTATAGTAGGGTGCGCTCTTCGATAGCGTAACGCACTGCCCATAGCAGATTAATTAAAGATTTATCAAAAAAGAACTAACTTAGTCGATTTTGCTATAGTATGATAATACTTAGAGTTTATTATTCTGCGACGGGCTATGGGATCAATTGAGCAACTGACAGAAGAGATATTGTCCTTACCTAGTGTATCAAGGGCGCTGCTTGCAGACAAGTTGGTAGAAAGCTTAGAATTCGATACCGATTCAACAATTCAGGCAGTTTGGGTAACTGAAGCAAAAAGACGAAGAGGCGAGGTTCGGGATGGCTCTGTGCAGCCAATTTCGGGGGAAGAAGCTCTGGCTCAAGTTAGACGACTGATTGAGCCATGAGGTATGTATTTCACCCTGAAGCTCTCACTGAATATGCTGAAGCGGTTCAATACTATACAGAGCAACGGGTTGAGGTTGCACAGGCATTTATCAATGCTATCGAGGATACGGTTTATCGAATTAGAGCATCTCCTACTCATTATGTTGTTATTGATGATGCTGTCCGACGATGCATGGCACGCAGATTTCCCTATGCAATTCTCTATACAATCGAGCAAGACTACATTCTCATTTTGGCGGTTATGCATTGCAGCCGAGAACCTGGATACTGGAAAAGTCGTAGATAGTCGAAGTTCCCAGCAGCCTAACGGTGATTGATTTAATAACCCTGGATTGTCCGTAGGATGGTAATATCTAGAGTTTTTAGTAGGGTGCGCCCTTCGATAGCGTAACGCACCAAGTAGTAGTTAAATTAATGATAGATGTGGTGCGTTACGACGGATTGTTAGATGATTGAGTAGGGGCGAAGCATTCGGACAATAACCTATTACTGAAACCCTAGATTTTTTATCCGAATGCTTCGCCCGTACCCCGAATTTTTCTCTAGCAAACTCAATTGGGGATGGGGGGTGAGTGCGATCATGGATTTTAAACTATAATCAAAGATATTGATTTATCCCATGAAGTAACAATGTTATCGATTAATCTAGATCGAGAAACCGAGAACTATCTAGCAGACATCATTTCCGAAGAGAATATTAGCTCAGAAGAACTTCTGAAAAAACTCATTTACGAACATTGGCAAAGCTTAAAACCGCGTAAAACTTTATTACAACGCCGGGGAGGTCATCCTCAGCATCTTTTAGAAAATGCTCCACCTGATTTATCATTGCGAGAAAACCGCAAAAAAGTAGTGGCAGAATATATACAAAACCATCATCAGCAAGATCATTTATGACAAATTATCCCCCAAAAATTATTACAGAATCAATCAACCAATTCTCTAACTTCAAAGCAGGCACACGCTCAAATTCACGAGTATTTGCGGTAACAAGAGTCAAATCAAGCGCTAGAGAATGAGCAGCAATCAGTAAATCATTTGGACCGATTGGGGTTCCTGCTTGCTCCAAATGTTTACGAATTAGGGCATAGTGCTTATCTACAGTTGATTCTAATGGCAAAACTGTCAAGAACTCAGGATGCGTTCTAGTTGCTGTACCAGACGGTAGGAACCACTTTTAACCACGCCAAATCTTAATTCACACGCCACAATGATGCTCGTACAAACGCTTTCTTCGCCGACATCCACAATATGCTGGAAAACCTGACCTTGGGGATACCTGATCAAATGTGATAGGATGTTAGTATCAAGCAGATATTGATAGGTCATTGGGTGGTACTAAAATGTAATGTCATCAAGGGGAAGCAACCCTTCATCTATATCAGGAAAATTGTCTGTAATGTCTGGCAAAGTAGTCAGCAAAGAAATTAGAGAACCGGAAGAAATCGGCTCAATGATTAAGCGATGACCTTCTTTGCGTAACAAAACCTCTGTGCTTGATAGGGCAAGTTCAGGAGGAATAGTTAAGACTTGCTCTTGTCCACTTGTTAGTAAAGAAACCTGACGTAAGTTTTGCATCTGTTGACCTCTTTGTTAATGATCACCTTACTATAATAGACGCTTCTAAGACAGAATATTCAGTATCTAAAACTTCTACTCCAAAGGTTTCAATATGAAAACGGAGTGCTGATTTCGCATCTTCTAGCACTTCTTGATATGATTCGCCTTCGCCAATGACAACACCTTCAATACCTAAAGGATAAGCAATATAGCCATCTGGGTGTTTTTCGACAATTATTTTAATGCTTTTCATAATTATTTTTTAAATACATTTTCCCAATTCATCAAGCAAATCCATCGCCACCTCTAGCCAGTCCACCGCACCCTCTGAAGACGGCTCAGGCGTTGCTTCCTTTACCCCTTCCGGACGCGAGACTAAGGGTTTAAAATTCTCATGATTCTCGCTGGCCTTCTCTTCTAAAAACTCCTTTAATAGCGTCGGACGCTCATAGTCCTGCCGATAGTCCCAGACCCAGTTTAACACCGTGATTACCTCCGATCGCTGTTCCGCTGACCAGCCTTGTTTATCGATATACTGCGCCATGATTTGCTGACAGTTTTCCCACCGACGGTAAGCCTCCCACAGCGCCGATATAGGTTTCCTCATCGCCAAGGACACCGCACCGCCTTCTGGGAAATCCTGACGCAGGTCCGAACTCAACAGAACCCCAGTTAACCAAGCTCCTCCTTCCCCTAACTCGACTAAAATATAGGCCAATGTTGCCGGATTTAGGTCAATATTGACCCTAACTTGGCTTAAATCCAACGGTTCTCCATCAGAGTCTTGAGGAATCAATACAGCTTCTAGTTTACCTAGCTTGGGTAGTACCACTTGAGCATTATCAGCCGCCGCAGCATCTACCTCTATCCCATGCTCTTTTAGATAATCTGTCAGCACCGCCGCCGCTAAGGTGTTCTGGCGAAATTCCCCAACGCTGGGATAGGGAACCCAAACAGAGTCGGCTAAATCTGTTTTAGGGTCTAAACCCGCAAGTTTAGCTAACTCAACCAGATCATCTGTATCTGCATTAGCAAGACGCAGGTACAGTTCTTCAACTTCTCGAATAAAATCTGCATCACTCATAACGTAATACCTGACGACTTAGATAGGGTTGGGTTTTATGCTTTAAAAATAACTTAGCTACTGCTAACTCAAATACGTTCAATTTGTGTCCAGAAATATCATCTTTAAATAAATTTTCTAAACCCGTAATCACAACCTGACGCATTTCATGAGTAAATGTCGCTTCAACGCTCCAGGGAACACCCGCAATTAACATTTTACCCAGGGAATCCGCTAATTCCCCAATCAAAACAGGCTCACCTGTCCTATTCTCGAACACCCACACAGGCTGATTATTTGCTCCCTTGTGACTAATTTGCGCTATTTTAAGCTGAAACTTATCCCCCTGGGACTCTTTTTGACGCTGTTCTCTAACTCCCTTTAAGCTTGCTTTCGATAAATCAGGAGTTGCAGAAACTTTTAGTTGAAACTTGCTTTCCTGTTCTCCCCCTAACTGACGTTCAATCTCTAATTCCCTTGCTAAAATCTTTTTCAACGCTTCATTTCTCAACTCAGAAGGCATTTGGCCATTCTCCAGTTTTAAGCGCAACTCTCCCCCCCGCAAACCAAACTTAACCCGTCCAAAGCGAAAATCAAGCCACTGCTGATTAAAAATAATCCGCACCGATAGGGAAAACGCCTCTGGATCAGACTTTTTCAAAAGCGAAAAAAGTCCCTTCGACTCAGGCGCAACGGGTTCTCCCGAAATCTCCAAGTGCAGACATTCGGGACATTTATTATCATGTTCTGTTACCGCGATTGCCCCTGATTGCTTTGCCATCATCCTAGGCCTTTCAAACCCTTAACTGTAATAATTGTACTGTATGTGGGGTTTGCGGCAAAAAATTTGTTGTTTTGCTAATAAAGTCCCAAAACCATTTTTTAGCAAAGCTGCTAACGATATTCAGCCAGCCCTAATTAGTTAGAGCAAGCCTCAAGAATTCCTAGCAAATTAACTAAGGGGTTATCTTAATGCTTGCTGCTATCAGCTTAATTTTCTTCGTCCGCTTCTGGGTTTGGTTGTGGCAAACGAGCGATAAAATCTTTCATTTGGGGATGATTAAACATTTTCTCCGTGTCTTGCAGAAGACGTTGACCCCAGAGATTTTCTCCCAAAAATTTTAGACTGACATAACGACTATCGCTAGTGAGAGCGGCCTGAGCTAATTTGATGCCCTCCTCGGTTTTCCCTTGACTATAAATAGCCACCGCAATAGCTAACTGAGGTTCCGGCTGTTTAGGATCAATTTTCAAAGCGGCCCGCCAATCTTTAAGAGCGGCTTCCTTATCACCCTGTTCGTATTTAACTAAACCAATATTATTAATAGCGGGCCAAAAATTTTTATCTTGACTAACAGCTTTTTCGTAAGCTGCGATCGCATCAGGATATTGTGCTAACTTGAGATAGGAATTACCGAGATCAAAAAGAGCGGGGGAGACATCGGGTTTAATTTGCAAACCCGCTTCAATCTGGGCAATAGCAGACTGGTAATCTTGATTCTGAAAATAAGCACTACCGAGAGAAAATTTAATATTAGCGTGGGCATCGGCGGGAGCAAGGGACAAAGATTGATTTAATGCCTCGATACCGGGTTGTACCTGATCGTCTTGCAGATATAAACTACCGAGAATAAACCAAGTTTGATAGAGATGAGGGGCCAACTGCACCGCTAACCTAGCCCGTCCGAGGGCTGCATCGGTACGGCGAAAACGAGCTAATTGGATAGCATCCTCAGCCATTTCAATTCCCGCTTGTTCCATCTGTTCTAACTCCGGTTCGATGGCGTAGGGGAGTAGCGCTTGGGAAAAAGCTGGCGGGCTGCCAGCGACGAAAAAAATGAGCAAAGAAATGATTAATCGAAGTTTTGGCACAGTTTACCCCTGGGATAGGCCTTTTTTAATCAGTCTATCTCGCTTGGGAGTTGTTGGCTAAAGAAACAACAAAGGCAACTCTAGAGACGTTAGTATATAACCAATTAACTTTTGGCTGATCGATGGCAATAACCGTGTTGGGAAAATCAAATCGCCCCCTATTTTGGATATTCGGACTCATGGCTAGTAGTTTTCTGGCGGTGGGAGTGGTTTCTTATCGTTTGTTGCAAACTCCTCCTCCTGGCGTAGAATTGGCGGAAATGACCGTTCCTGCTCAACGGGAAACCCTCGCTGTGGAAATTAAAGCTAGTGGTAGGGTGGAACCAATCCAAAGTGTCAACATTAGCCCGAAAAACCCTGGCCGATTAGTGCGATTATTGGTAGATCAGGGCATGATCGTTAAAAAGGGACAAACCCTCGCCGTCATGGATAATTTAGAGGTATATGCCCGAGGAATGCAGTCAGAAGCGCATCTAAGGGAAGCTCTAGCCAATCTGGAACAGGCTAAACGCAGCATTCCCGAAGATATCGGGCAATTACAAGCCCGATTTTATCAGGCCCAGGCCAGTTATAAGCAATTAGAAGCCCGTTTAGCTCAGGCCAAAGAAAGAATTCCCAAAGATTTAGACCAGCTGCAAGCTCAGGTACAAGCGGCCCAATCCCGGTTTCGACTAGCAGAAAATCGGGTTAAACGCAATGAAAATTTAGTCCGGGAAGGGGCGATCGCTCAAGACCAATTTGATGCTGTCCTCAATGAATATCTCAACGCTAAAGCCAATTTAGACGAATCGATCCGCCGTTTGGAACAAGCGGATAAAACCGCTTCCCCAGAAGTGGCCGGAATTAAGCAGGAAATGATAGGAGCGGCAGCAGCGATCGCAGAAGCAAAATTTGCCCTCGAACAACGCCAAAAAACCCAAGAAACCGAGCTGGCTCGACTAGAATCATCTGTAGCGGCCGCTAGGGCCGATTTAGAGCAAATCAAGATTCAATACCGCGATACGGTCATTACTGCTCCCTTTGATGGCATCGTCACCCAAAAATACGCCACTGAGGGTTCTTTTGTCACCCCCACCACTTCGGCCTCTAGCACCGCTTCCGCCACTTCCACCTCGATTATCGCCCTAGCATCGGGATTGGAAGTGATTGCTAAAGTGCCGGAAGTAGATGTGGGTTTATTGCAGCGCGGCCAACCAGTGCGAATTGTCGCCGATGCTTTTCCTGAAGAAGTCTTTGAAGGTCGAGTTATTCTTGTGGCTCCCGAAGCAATTATCGAGAATAATGTTACTTCTTTTGAGGTCAGAATCGGTTTGGTAACGGGACGGGACAAACTCAAATCAAAAATGAATGTAGATGTAACTTTTGTCGGCCAGCAGTTAGATAATGCCCTCGTCGTGCCGACTGTAGCCATTGTCACCCGGGAAGGCAAGTCAGGGGTTTTAGTTCCCGATGCCGAAAATAAACCCAGTTTTAAACCCGTTTCGATCGGTTTGGTCCTAGACGATAAAACCCAAATTTTATCAGGTTTGGAAGTTGGAGAAAAGGTCTTTATCGATCTCCCCGAAGGGGCTGAAGATACCTCAAAAACTAATCAAAAATCTCAATAATTTTCTTTAACAAGTATTCCTAAATTGTCTTTTTTATGCTAGGTCAGGATTCGGGAAATGGGGGAATGGGGGAATGGGGAAATGGGGGAATGGGGGAATGGGGAAATGGGGGAATTCAACTAATACCCCAAAACCCCAAAACCCTACAACTATCTAACTGATAACTGATAACTGATAACTGATAACTGATAACTGATATGTTTATCATCGAAAGTTTAAAAATGGCCGTCGCCACCCTAGGGGCCAATAAAGTGCGTAGCGGCCTGACCATGTTAGGAATTATCATCGGTAACGCTTCGGTGGTGGCCATGATCGGTATTGGCCAAGGGGCGCAAACCTTAGCCAATGACCAGTTTGCTAACTTGGGACCCAATACCATTTTTGTGGTGCCGGGGTCGCGACAAGCACGCAATACAACCGTTGATTTACCGAAAACCCTGGTTTTAGCCGATGCTCAGGCGATCGCCAAACAAGTTCCCACCGTCGCCGAAGTCGCCCCAGAAATAAACGCTCGTTTCCTGATTTCCTATCGTAATCGCAACATGACGGCTCTAGTGACGGGAAGCACCCCAGAATACGCTTCTGTCCGCAATTTTACCCTAGAAAAAGGTCGTTTTATCAATAATATCGATCTAGCCCGCAACAAACGGGTAACGGTAATCGGCCGTGAAGTGGCAGCGCAACTTTTCCCCACCCAAAATCCCCTCGGTCAACAGCTGCGGATCAAAAATCTCAGTTTTGAGGTGATCGGGATTTTAGAGGCGAAAGGCTCCTTTTTTGGCAATAATCAGGATGAAATGCTGATTATTCCCCTTAGCACCATGAACTCGCAACTGGTGGGCAAAACCTCTGCCTACGGTGTCGAGTTGAGTTGGATTAGTCTCACCGCGCGATCGGGGGAGGAAATCCGCGCCGCTAAGTTCCAAATCCAGAATCTCCTGCGTTTACGCCATAAAATCGTCGCTGAGGATGATTTTCGCGTCGAAACTGCTAAACAGATGATCGAAATCTTCGCCACGATTACCCAGGGTCTCACCCTACTTTTGGCTTTAATCGCTGGTATTTCCCTGATTGTCGGTGGTATCGGGGTAATGAATATTATGCTCGTTTCGGTTTCGGAAAGAACCGGGGAAATCGGACTAAGAAAAGCGATCGGAGCCAGAGAACAGGATATTCTCTTACAATTCCTGATTGAATCAACTCTCGTTTCCATCGCTGGCGGTGCGCTTGGTATTCTCGTCGGTGCGGGAGCGATCGTTCTCGTCTCCAGTTTCTCCCCCCTGGCTGCCACTGTTTCCACCACCGCCGTCGCCCTGTCTTTGAGCGTTTCCACGGGTATTGGTCTCTTTTTTGGCGTTTTTCCCGCCTATCGTGCCTCTAAATTGGAGCCGATTGTCGCCCTCAGAAGTGTATAAGCTGCCCGCGCATTAGTAAAGGGATTGGGGGAGATTCAGCTAATTTCAGGATAGGCGGTTAAAATGCGCCTTAGCTTAATTTTTTAACGTTTCCTTAAATCTGTAAATAGACCATTTAATTGATTATTATTTATTCTTAATTCTCCTGACTCCTGACTACTGGCTACTGACTCCTAACCCTAACAACAATTTTTGATTTTTACAAGAGGTCTAATATGTGGGACGGATTTTATAATCCCGATAACGACGATAATCATTGAGGATGCGATCGTGATCAAAGCATAAAGCTTGGGGGAATTCCCAGAGATGAAAAATCCCGACTTTTTTGGCATCATCGGCAGCGATCGGTTTTCCTTTTGCCGTGGCGATAAAAACGATACTAATGGTGTGTTGACGCGGATCGCGGCTAGGATCGGAATAGACGTGAAATTGCTCGATTAACTGCACCTGCAAGCTGATTTCCTCGTAAGCTTCCCGAATTGCCGCCGTTTCCACCGATTCGCCGTAGTCCACGAATCCCCCCGGAATTGCCCAGCCAAAGGGCGGATTTTTTCTCTCAATTAGTACGATCGGACGGTGGGGCGAGTCGATCAGTTCGATGATAATATCAACAGTGGGGGCAGGATTGCGATAGGGTGTCATTTTTTTCAGTTATCAGGGAACAGTTAAGTAAGTAGTTATAATTAAATTGAAGATAGATTTTGCCTCTGATCCCCCCTGCCCCCCTTGATAAGGGGGGATCAGACAACTTTTAACACCTACCTACCTATCAGTAATCGGTCAATAATTTCATTTAAGACTCATAACCTTAAAATCGAATCTTTTCTAAGCAGTCACTGATCAGGGATCACTAATAAGGAGGGGAATAAAAGTTGTTAGAAAATGCCAAGAAAATTACGGTGATAGGTGGGGGAATTTGGGGACAAACTCTCGCTAATTTGGCTAGACGTAATTACTTAACTGTTAGGGTTTGGTCGCGTCATACTGGGGAAGATTTAGGGGCTATTATAGCAGATACTGACGTAATTATTTCGGCCGTTTCGATTAAAGGAGTTGCTCCCACGATCGAAAAATTACAGCAGTTACCATTAAATTCTCCCACCATTATCGTCACCGCTACTAAAGGGTTAGATCCGATCACCACTCGTACACCTTTTCATCTCTGGAATCAAGCTTTTCCCGCTAATCCCCTTGTGGTTCTTTCCGGTCCCAATTTAGCTAAAGAAATTAATCAAGGTTTACCCGCTGCGACGGTGGTAGCAAGTTATCAGCAAAAAGCAGCAATATTGTTACAAAAATTATTATCTGGGGAATCTTTTCGGGTTTATCTGAATAGCGATCCCTTGGGGACTGAGTTAGGTGGCACTCTTAAAAATGTCATGGCGATCGCTTCTGGGGTTTGTGATGGTTTACAGTTAGGTACTAATGCCAAATCTGCCCTATTAACTCGCGCTTTACCGGAAATAATTCGGGTGGGAACTTGTCTAGGAGGTTGTCAAGAAACTTTCTTCGGTTTATCGGGTTTAGGGGATTTATTAGCTACCTGTAATAGTCCTTTATCCCGCAATTATCAAGTGGGTTATCAATTAGCTTTAGGTTTATCTTTGCCGGAAGTTTTGGCGAAATTAGAGGGAACTGCCGAAGGAATAAATACCACAGAAGTTTTGATGAGAATTGCCCAAGAAAAAAATTTATATGTACCGATTACCTGTCAAGTTGATCGTCTTTTGCGCGGGGAAATTTCTCCCCAAGTTGCCGTTTATGAATTAATGCGTCGCGATCTAAAAGCAGAATTTGATTAAGAGACAAGAGATTTTTCAGTAATCAGTAAAAAGTAATCCGTGAGTGGTTGGGGAGTGGGGAAATGATGCCAAATCTGGTTATAATTCACCTTTACCAGAAACGCTATATTCATTTCAATCATTCCGAAATAACTAAATAGGGTTTGCTGAATAATGGTAAAAACCTTACAGGAAAGGGCTTTTAGCTTGATTGAGAGCTTCCCAAATGCACTTAAATCTGCTAGAATCTCTTAAAACCCTTGCATCACCCTTGCATCACCCTTGCATCTTCTC
>NZ_JAPZSS010000304.1:0-34877 GCF_027532015.1 Microcystis sp. LE19-131.1A
CTCTCTAGCATTTTCTGGCTCTCGGGGTTTAGGTCTCTAATCAATCTCATTGTATTTTCCTGCTGCTTCGTTTTTTTATGTATTATACTTCTTAATTTTTTATTTGGGTAATTAATTTTGCATGACTACTTATCAGTTATCGGAATATTAAATGATTGGGTGGGTTAGGGGGAAAATTAAATTATCGTCCCGCGAACCCACCCTAACCGATCGCTATTTTTTCAGATTTTCTGCACCAGAAACAACTTTGGCCGAGTCAATTTTATCCCCTTGTTTGATCGTATCGATCACTTCCATTCCCTCAGTTACATAACCAAAAACGGCATAATCACCATCGAGGAAATTGATATCCGACAGGGCAAAATAAAACTGAGAAGAAGCGGAATTAGGTTGTTGAGAACGGGCCATCGCGATCGCACCGCGTTTATGGGGTAAAGCGACGATGGGAGTGCGCGACGTGGCCTGTTGACCGATTGATTTCCCATAAATCGGCTCTTTTTCGTCTTTAAGGAGAATTTCTAGGGGAACATAACGGGATTGCTTGGTTTCTGGATCAACAAAACCACCGGTTCCGCGACCTTGGGGATCACCACCTTGGGCGACAAAAGGCTGCGGTTCTGTAACCACGCGATGGAAAGTTAAACCATTATAAAAACCTCTCTCCACCAGATCCACAAAATTACCGGCAGTAACTGGGGCCGCATTGCCATCAATTTCGATCGTTACCGGTTTACCTTTGATGATCATCTCGACGACAGCAGTTCCATCTAAGCGGGGTTTGTAATTATCCATGTTGACACTGCCCGAACTGGCAGGTTGAGAGGTTTGGGTGATACTAGAATTATCGGGGGTGGAGTTAGCTTCTGGGGAAGAACAGCCGAAAAGTGTGGTCGTTGTGATTAAAAAAACACAAACCACAGACAGCCAGCCAGATTTTCTTATCTTCATCATTTTATAGCCAAAAAGAGCGAAAAAAGGCCTACAATCCCTCTAGAGGAATTTCCAGAAAACGAGCGAGTTCCGCTCCTTGATTTTCCAATTCCGAGAGGGACATCGGATCACCGACGCGAGTTAGAGGGATATCGCGACGCTGTTTAATCCGTAGGAATAGTTCCCGTTTCGGGTTGAGTCCTTCTCGCACTTCGGCCCGCACAGCTTGCACATCTTCGAGAGGCCAATCGAGATCAACGCGACGATTTTTGCCAGGGTAGCCCCAACGAAAGATTTTAAGTTTGCCGGTTTCCTTATTAAACTCGTTGTAACCACCTCCGACATTCCAGAGGAGAGATAACCAGAGATAGATGGCTAAGAGGGTCCCCGCAGTGCCATAAAAGAGGAGGGCGACCCCTTGGGGAATAAATTGTAAGGCACTGGTATCGCTAACGAGAAGTAGATTGACCTTCAAATAACTGGAAAGACCGGCAAGGAGAAACCCTAGACCGCCAATAGAGACGATTACAGCCCAAAAATAGTTACTAGGGCGACGCGCTCCCACTACTTCTTGCCGTAGGATCAGGCTATCTTTACTTGTTGTTTGCGCTTTCATGAATTCTTTTTAAGGTTGCCTAGAGTTATTTTACCAGCTTTTTTCTCGCCACTTCCCCAACCCCGCCCCAGGGATGCAGCCGTTGATTTTTCTGGATGTACCCATGTTTATCATAATATTTACTTATAGGTCAGTGGGGGAAGTTTAGGGGAAAATTCCCTAATCGTAATTCTCCTCGGCAACAATCATGCGTTAGATTTATTCGGGGTTTCCTTAATTTGTACCCAGTAAAGGCACATTCAGATACAGCACGGGTTATGGCCTTTTGTTGACGGGGAAGTCCAATAATTAAATCTCTACTTTTTAAAATACAAATCGACTATTAAAACTAAATCCGTAGTCAATTACTCATAACTTCGGTGGCCGCTCGTAACCTTTAAGGTGTTTGTCCAAAGACCATATATAGACGCGGCGGCTTGGATTTTGATCACAAATTTTCTGCCAATCATGAATGATAGAAAGGTCTCCCAGTCCCCTACCTCGCATCGCTTCATCAGGAAACTCTTTTAACCATCCTTGCAGGTCTTCTTTCTTTAGAAAATTAATAGGGGTGAAGGGAGATTTTCCTTCAAGAGCTTGTGTTACCTGATTTACAAATTTTTCTGCACAAATACGTCGCTGATTGCCATCTACCTTTTTGGCCTTGGCAATATGATTGCCAGTTTCCAGAATGGTTGCCATTGGCAAAAAAAGAGATTCCCTAGCTTTAATTTTCTCTTCTAATTTTTGAAGTATTAACTCAGATTGACTCGCTTTGTGGGGGACATTAAGTATCTCTAAAAAGATCGAAGTATCGATCAGACAAATAGCTCCCATCAGGCTACTTCTCCCTGTTTTAATTGCTCTAACCAACTTAGCGCGTTTTGTTGACGTTGTTCTGCTGTGGACTTATCCTTTAAGAACTTATCTAATACTTGTTTAGTCATCAACTGACCAAGAGTTCCCTGCACAATTAATTCGGGGAAACGCTCTAAATCAGCTAATCGGACAATACGACTATCTCCTGCTTGCGGATCTCGGTAACAACAAAGTACATTTCCAATATCACTATCGGGTACTGCATCTAGTAACGCCGGGTTATGGGAGGTGATCAGTACCCTCAGTTTTCTTTCTAAGGCGATCTCCCGAATTTGCTTAACTAAATTATCTGCACGACTGGGATGAACACCGTTATCGATCTCTTCAATAATTACGAAAGTTCCAGGATTTACACTTAGTAGAGTTGCAGCAATCGCTAAAACTCTCAGAGTACCATCAGACAACAAAGGAGCATCTATCTGATGTTCTTTGTTCCCAAAAGACTCTATTAGTTTCACCATAACATCCTTGCGGTCTGTAATGATAAAGCGAATATCGGTAATATCCTGTTCTGGTAATGAACGAATGAAGTCAAGCAACTTGTTTTTTTGAGTCTCTCCCTGCTGACAAACTGCGTAAAGAACACTAGAAAGGTTAGAGCCATCTTCTTTAATATTATCATCTTTAGCGTAAGCATAATCCCGCATTACTGCTGGACGAGGATCAAGAAAGACGATATTCCTCAAGGTTTCTCGAATTACTTTAGTAACTGCTGGAATAATTTTTTGTGATTTAGTATGACTTTGCTGGAACCGACTGGGAGTTTCCAATTGATAAAAAATAGCTTGTCGGTTAGAGCAAGGTATGTGGGGCTTTTTACCACCTTTATTAAAATTGTTATACATCACCCTAATTTCATCGGTGTGTGAGTTGGGATCGCCATCAATTTTGTAAAGTGTTAATTCCTGATCTTTACTAGCTTTACTGACACTTTCTCCGATTATAATAAGTTGGTCTGATAATAGCCCAATTTCAATCTCGAAATCAGTCCAACCGTCAGGAGCGTTATCAATGTGTGTTGCTAAGGTAAAATACTGTTTTTCTGCACCGAAAAGATCGATCACTTGTCCACGAGCAATTGCATTCCCGCTTTGAATGTTGCGTTCAATGTCATCTAACCTGCTGCCTTTCGCTAACCACGAAAGTAAGCGAATTGCTTCTAGTGCATTACTTTTCCCTGACGCATTAGCACCGATTAAAAAGGTTATGGGTGCTAGAGACAAGGTTGCCTCCTGATAGCTTTTGAAATTCCGAAGAGTCAGGGATGTTAACATACTTTTCACCCATTAAATCTTGACTGGTGCAGTTTGAGCATTTGTACTAAAAGTTCCAATACCGGGGCAGCTTATAGACTCTAACAAGTACCGAAAACTAGCACCCATAACCTTGAAAACTCAAACTGTAGGGCAGGGCATATCCGAACAGTATAATCTAGGCTTGGGGAGATAAGATCGCTGTTTATTGGCATTAGGGCGGAACCCTTACCCTTACTGCATGGGGCTTCTCAGAAAAAATTGAAAAGACGCTACCGGGTACATTTTTCCCTTGAAAATGGCTGTACCGTTGACTGTATCTAGAGTAGAGCGATTCGGTGGAGTTGGCTTTATAGTGATCGCTAACCTTATGATCACAGATGATGTCATTAATCTTTAGAGTAAGCGATTCCCTCTGTAGCCATGTTTTTGCTGGTTTTCTGCCCCGAAACAAGCTATAATGGTCGAAAGGTCAAATTGGAAGATTTTTGCCGCAAACCCTATCTGCGTAAAGACTTCAGGATTTTGTGTTCAGTAGCTCATTGGTATTATATGGCTTTAACTCAGGCTCTGTAAGACTTTTATCCATAGCTAGTATTTTTGTACGGGTAAAGTCCAGAGCTAAATGGTTGCCTTTTTTAACTTTTTTATTGATCTCATTAAGCATTTCTACTTATTGCAAGGGTGAGATGCTCCCTTATGAAATATGAAACTAGAGGCAAAGTCAAAATTAATAATCGTCTTAATTCCAATGAAATTAAAAGATATTGTCAACAAAGTCAAAATAGATTCTAGAAAATTAACCCAATATGCTCTCAATTTAGACAATCCAAAAGGATTAAATAAAGCCATCATGTTTCAACGCCACTTAGGATATACTCAAGATAATTATGAGCCACTTCTACAACAAATCGCTAACAAAGCCCTTGAAGCAAAAGCTGTTTATCAAAGTACAGATCGACATGGCAAACGCTATCAAGTTGACCTAGAAATTACAGGAATTGAACCAGGGCAACAAGAAATAGTGAGGACTGGATGGATTGTTGAGCCTGATAGTGATACAGCTAAATTAGTAACTTTATATGTGAGAAAAAGACCATGATTAAACCAGAATTATTTGACCTTGTGGAATTATTAGTTGACTTGCCTGAACATAACTTAATAATGGGAGAACAAGGGACAATTGTTGAAGACTACAATGATGGTTGTTACGAAATTGAATTTAGTAATAATCTAGGGGAAACTATCGCCCTTTGTTCTCTCCCAATGCAGCAATTTATTGTCATCTGGAAAGCTCAGAACAAAACTTGGTTATCTTTAACAGAAAAGCTAACAGCTTTAATCGATAAATTACCCAAAGAAAAGCAACAAAAAGTTTTAGATTTCACCCGCTCTTTGTATCAATAAAATCGGAAAAAATAGGCTATTCCAGAATTGCTATGCAAATAATTAACTTAAAATAAAAGCTAAAATTCATAGAGGGAGAGACTTACGGCACAAACAGGTTAATACCAAAAGATAGACAATAGAGTTAAGATTTGATATAATCGCCAAAAACGAGAGTATTTTACCTATGATAGTTGACAAATTTTTGAACCTAAAAGGAACCTCTATTCAAGGCTATCGACACCTAGAAAATATCGGTATAGTTTGACGAATCGAATCAAAAAATAAAAAAGCAGCCTGTCCTCGTTAAGGATTAGTCTAGGGCGTATCGATATTAAAACTCCTGCCAAACCTGGCGAAAGCCTAGTAAAAACACAAGTTTACAAAGCTTGGAGCCGAATAATTCACTGTGTGATAAATCCCAATTCCAAAGACTATATACCAGGAGTTGAAGTTCATGATTCATGGCGTGATTTTAAGCGGTTCCTACAAGATGTTGGTCATCCCCCTGAAAAAAATATGGTATTTTCTAGGCTAGATAAAAACCAAGGATTTTTTCCAGAAAATTGTGCTTGGCTTACGAGAAGTGAGGCAAGTAGGCTCAATGCCGAACAAACCCAAAAGAAAGGTAAGCTTAGGAAAAACAAAGATAAAAATAATCGGGAAATTATGAATCACAAAGTAAAAAGTTTATCTGATTGTATGGAAATACAACTCGAATTACCTTTAGATCTATCAGTAGGTACAGCAGATAGAATTATTGTTGAAGGTATTCAAACTCAAGACCGGAAACCTACGAAAACTTTTTTTCAAACCGCAAAATCTTTACAATTGCAAGGAGATCCGGATTGGTCGGTTCAAATCGACGATCGATAATCAGGTTTCCCTCGATCGCTCGAAATCCTGACAGATCGATCGCTTCCTCGTGAAAATTATCCTAGAAATCTATTCCCAAGTAAAAGCGAATCGAGAACATTTTTTAACCCGCTCTCAAACAAAGTCGGATTTCCAAATATGAACCGCTCGTCGGGCTAAACTTTCTTGACGTTTAGCGATCGTGTCCGGTGTCCATTCCTCTGGTACTATATTTCTCGCTAGAGCATAATCGCTTTGTTGGTAAATCTCTTGTTTATCTGTATAGTATTGATTGCCGATTTGACGATTCAAATTAGCTTCTAAAGGAATCAAGTTACCGATCCGATAGGTCATTTCCTCGATCTCGTTATCGAGAAAGTCAACGCGCCATCGATCGCTCGGCGATTCTGGTAGAATATGCTCGATCGAGAATCCATCTTCCGCTATATTAGATCGACCCGATTTGTCCATTTCTAATTTCCAGAGAATATATCGAACCAGTTTTTTCTTTTGACCTCTGGTAGAAATCGAAAGAATCGAAAAATCCTGCACGAACTTAGTATCCGTGACATAAACCGATCGCAAGCCCTCGAAAACTTGCCTCGGAGTCGTCATTTCGCCATTATTTATGGCGATTGCTATCTTATTATAAATCCCTTCTAGCTCATTCGGGTTAAGACTACTGACAATCGTGTATCGAAACGAAATTATACAAACCAATTTTAGTAGGCGGGTGAAGTTCTCGCTTGAAAATTTATTATATGCCGAGAATAAAACTGGATAGGCTTGTTTTACGCCAAATAGTTCAATTTCTCGAATATAAGGGATATTATCTGGAGTATCTTGCCAGAATTCATCATTGGGATTATTAAGAGCGATAAAAAGACCACTATATTCTTCGAGTTGTTCGAGTAATTTAAACGCGCTTTCAGCGTTTTGTATAGACTCTCGAACCCTTTTAAATAAACGTTCCCGTCTTACTCTCGTCCGCGTGAGGCTGAGATAGTAACGTAGGAACTCGGGGAATTTTTCCATTGTAACGGTATCAATAATTCCTCTCCACTGTCGTTGTCCTTCTCGCAAATCATCCGCCCCTCGGAAAAGAGAAAACAAATAATTTTTTAATAGATCGGTTGAACTTAGCTCTATCCCTCTAGCGTTTAGGGTTTCGAAAACCGTATACGCATTCAATTCATCTTCAACATTAATCTGAATAAATAAGAGTCTTTTGGCAACGGTATCCGTTAAAAAAATTGCCAGTTCTTTTCCACTGTTAACTACGCTTGTAAGCTTTTGCAATGAATCCGAAAAGTATTGAAAAGCTTTCCATAGGAGTTGGTTGGATTTTGCGAGCGATCGAGGATTGCGAGGAGGTCTAAAGTTAATGAGACGACTTTGATAAAAATCATTATTATTTTCATTCAAAATTAATTTACTAGATTCTTTTAAAGAACCCAGATCTTTATTACTCAAATAACCGCTTTTGAGAAGCCGTTGTCGTTCTCTATTCGCTTCCGCTTCTTCCCCCCGATCGATTAACGTTTGAATTTTTTCGATAATCGCTATAGCGAGAATACTAATCGTTACCAATCGTTGTTGTCCGTCAATAATTGTAAAATCCGTATCCGATCGCTGGGAACCCTGTAAAACGATCGCTCCCATGTAATGACTAGAATCGGGGTTTTCATAGAGCGTTTGAATATCCTGCCAGAGATCTTCCCAATTTTCTTCCTTCCACGAATAATCTCTTTGAAAAGGGGGAACTCGGTAGATTTTGCCATTGCCGATGAGATCGCTAAAATTGCTGGTTCGGGTATCTAATAGATGAGTACGGGGCATAGGTTCGATCGGCAGTCAGTTCATCACTTCTAACTTACCAAATATCGGCCGATCGTTTACCCGTGTTAAAAACCACCAAAAAAAGGATGGCCTCGCGGCCATCCCTACAAACCTTTAAACTACAGCCAAATTAGTAGCGGCCGACATTGGGTTTATGAACAATAAAGCTCATGGTTTGACATTGTTTGATGTTGTCAAAAGCGATAACGCGGATGTAGCAATCAGAATACTCGGTGCGGCACTCGCGAACTTCATTAAGAACTTCTTGGGGACCAGAAACAGAGAATAAAGGCAGTTTCCACATCGTCCAATGATAATCCGCGGGTTTGGGATCTTTTTCAAATTCCACAGCAGGAATATAACCCTGATCGATCATGTATTGAATTTGTTTAGCAATTTGTTGATCGGTGAGGGGGGGCAAGTAGGAAAGAGTTTCGTAACGCTTCTCTTTAGGTAAAGTTTTCATGGGTTTCTTGATTCCTTATGGGTTGGGTAGATCATCAACATCGAGATTTAATTCCGATGTCTCTGGTTGACTTATAGCAGTACGGGTGAGACGTTCCAAAAGTTGCCGACGATGTTCGGTATTGTCATTAATAATTCCCGTTTTTACCATCTCTGGCAAGAACTCTAAAACCTGTTCGGCTAGATGTTCTCTTACCGTCATGATCCGCAAAACTAACTCTTTATTCTCAGTCATTAACCCCGCAATATAAGCCTCGCCATCCTGAATGGAATGGCTAGAAGTATAGTGACTCAGCCAAATAGCTAAAGTTGGATTAGTTTCTGACAATTGATCGATAATCGTGCGAACCGCTTGGTAAGTTAGGTAACTTTGTAAGACTTTCGCGGTATCTTGAACAACTTTTTTCGGATACATTTTATACAGTTTTCAGTTATTGGCTAGACAGTTATCAGTGTTGAAATTCTAGCGACTGCTTGCCGATTTTGGGCAAGTCCCCGGCATTATTTTGCACCGATAACTGCTAACAACCTTCTGAAGGGCTGTATTAGAGGGTATCCATAGCCTCGAACTCGAATTTGATTTCTTTCCAGAGTTCGCAAGCGGCAGCCAGTTCAGGACTCCAACGGCAAGCTTCCCGGATAACGTCGTTACCTTCGCGGGCCAAGGAGCGTCCTTCGTTACGAGCTTGGATACAAGCTTCCAGAGCCACACGGTTAGCGGTGGCACCCGGTGCGTTACCCCAGGGGTGGCCGAGGGTTCCACCACCGAACTGTAAGCAGGAATCGTCACCGAAGATTTCCACCAACGCGGGCATATGCCAAACGTGGATACCACCAGAAGCAACCGGCATTACCCCGGGTAAGGAGGCGTAGTCTTGGGTGAAGAAAATACCACGAGCGCGATCTTCTTCTACATAGTCTTCACGCATCAGGTCAACAAAACCCATCGTGATGCCGCGTTCACCTTCGAGTTTACCGACAACGGTTCCCGAGTGCAGGTGATCACCACCAGAGAGACGTAAGCACTTAGCTAAAACGCGGAAGTGGATACCATGATTTTTCTGACGGTCGATAACCGCGTGCATTGCCCGGTGAATGTGGAGCAGTAACCCTTTGTCGCGGCAGAATTTCGCCAGGGTGGTGTTAGCGGTGAAACCACCGGTGAGGTAGTCGTGCATGATGATGGGGGTTTTGATTTCGGCGGCGAATTCAGCCCGTTGCATCATCTGCTCGCAGGTAGGAGCGGTTACGTTGAGGTAATGTCCTTTAACTTCGTTGGTTTCTGCTTGGGATTTAACGATCGCCTCTTGGACGAAAAGGAAACGATCGCGCCAACGCATGAAGGGTTGAGAGTTAATATTTTCGTCGTCTTTGGTGAAGTCTAAACCACCGCGGAGACATTCATAAACGGCACGACCGTAGTTTTTAGCGGAAAGGCCGAGTTTGGGTTTGATGGTGCAACCGAGTAGGGGGCGACCGTATTTGTTTAATTTGTCCCGTTCAACGGTGATACCGTGGGGAGGACCTTGGAAGGTTTTGATTAAAGCGACGGGGAAACGGATATCTTCTAAACGGAGACCGCGTAGAGCTTTGAAACCGAAAACGTTACCAACGATCGAGGTGAGGATGTTGGTGACGGAACCTTCTTCAAATAGATCTAAAGGATAGGCAACGAAACAGAAGAATTGGTTATCTTCGTTGGGTACGGGTTCGATATCATAACAACGGCCTTTATAGCGATCGAGGTCGGTTAAGTTATCGGTCCAAACGGTGGTCCAGGTACCTGTGGAAGATTCCGCCGCTACCGCCGCACCTGCTTCTTCAGGAGGAACTCCTGGTTGGGGTGTTACCCGGAAGCAAGCTAGTAGATCGGTATCTTTGGGGGTGTAGTCGGGGGTGTAGTAAGTCAGGCGGTAGTCTTTTACGCCGGCCTGGAAACCTTTGGATTTGGCTTGCACCATTGGGGTTATTCCTCCATAAACTGCATGATTAGTCGCACCTGTAAAATCTCGCCGTCAACCGACATAGATTTTTCTTAAGCTCCTTTCCCCTGCTGCTAGGAGCGAAGTTAGGGAGCAATTTTCACTAATGTTTTTTTCAACTGATCATCTTAACACGAACTTTACCCTATTCTGATCATTTTTTTCTTTATCCCTAAAATTTTGATTGTTTTTTTTTCTCGGGGGGATTAGTTTCTTTAATCTGTCGTCATCTAACTTTGACAATCTCTACAAAAACACAAAAAAATCAACAAAAATTTACCTGATTGACACGCAGAAACTTCTGCTCATCAGGCTTTGAGCGATTAAAGCTAATCCTTAATTGAGGAAGATTATCAATAATTACAACCTCAAAAAATGTCGGCAATCGCTAAAGATTAATTAGATTTCTAAGCAATTATACCCAGTACCTAGAGGACAGTTAGACAGCAGTGAACTCTAGATAAATTAGGTCTAATTACTCAGTAATTATTGTTGAGATTTTTGGCTTATGAACGATTATTTTCCCCTTCAAGAATTAAGGTTATTGTTGCCATTAAAACGATGACGTTCTGGAAATAGCGTGACCAATAACTGATTGATATAGACCTTTCCGACCACCGATGCTTGATTCGGTCGGTTAGTAGTAGATGCTGGTTCTCTGGTTTCCGCAGGACTGGCCCCGGCCACCGTTTCCTCGCCATCCCAAGGACTGGCCACGGTTTCGGAGACCACTTCCTCCACTGACGGCACTGGGGACACTTGACTGACTACGGGTTGCGGTTCCGGTAAAGGGGGTCTTTCCGGTTCCGATCGGGTCGCTGACACTTCGATGGTAATTTGACGGGAAGTATCTCCGATCAGGGAACCGGACGGCACGAGCGACATCGCTGCCACAGAAGCATTAAAAATCGTTGTGGTTGACCCAATACAGGCATTTTCACCGATTTCACCCCGACCGACGACCAGAACACCTGTACCTAAAATTGCTCCCGCACCGATAGCAATAACACCCTGATAGGCGGTTAAAATTGTTCCCATACCCAGGCAAGCACCCGCACCGATAATTATTTGGCTATTGGGGGCTGCTCGGAGAATCACCCCCGGAGCCACGATCGCACTCTCATCAATGGTTACATCACCATTGACATAGAATTCCGAGCGGCTAATAGGTTGAACGGGGGGTAAGGACATAATTGACAGTTATTCAGTGATCAGTGATCAGTGAGCGGGGGTTAGGGGGTAGGGGTTAGAGTTTCCGGTATTTTTCCCGATCCGCCAACACCTAACACCTATCTCCCTTCACCGATCGCCGAGTCCTGAAATTAAGGGCGTTGAATAATCGATTCGAGAACACGACGTTTCGCTTGGGAGTCAATCCCGATTAGACGAACGTATTCCCCTTGATGGTCGCGCAGACAGGTTTCTAAAGCGGCCACCACATCGGATTCGCGACTGCTCTCGATCGGGGTGCAGCTTTGCCAAGAACTGGTTTTAAAACGACGTTTATCCGCGTGTTCGGCCCCGATTTTGTGACCTTGGTTCAATAAAGAGCGAATTTGAGTGATCGTTTCTGCGGTTAAGGTACTGGTTAAAGTGGCAGTACCGCCGCCAGAAGAACCAGAAGCATAGCTTTTGAAACTCGGTTCAGCAACGGTGGCGGTTTTACCGTTGCCATTGCTAGCCACCGAACCATCGGGACGCTGGATCACTGTTTCTAAAACCCGTTTTTTGGCTTTAGCATCGATACCCAGTAAGCGGACGTATTCGCCGCTATGTTCGCGTAAACAATCTTCCAAAGCAGTAATTACATCAGATTCGCGATTGCTTTCGATCGGGGCGCAACTCTGCCAAGAACTGGTTTTAAACCGGCGTTTATCCGCGTGTTCGGTGCCGATTTTGTAGCCTTGGGCGAGCAGGGAACGAATTTGAGAGATCGTTTCCCCACTTAAGCTACCACTGCTGCTATGACTGGCTCCGTTACTAGCGGGGGCGCTGTAGCTGCTGGCTTTGCCGCTGCCGTTACTAGCGGGGGTGCTGCTTCCCCCAGGGCGGTGAATAATCATTTCGACGACCCGTTTTTTCGCTTGCGGGTCGATCCCGATCAGGCGGACGTACTCATCGCTATTTTCAGTCACGATCGCTTCAATATCGCGAATGATGCCCGCTTCGCTCTTGGTTTCGATCGCCGGTCCGGTTAACCAAGAACTGGTTTTAAACCGGCGTTTATCCGCGTGTTCGGTGGCAATTTTCAGTCCTTGGGCCAGCAGGGAACGCACTTGTACGGACAGGTCGGAATGGCCGTTACCGTTGCCATGACCGCCGTGGACGGCGGTGGTGGTGCGGGCCGTTTCTCCCGGGGTGTCTTCGGGGCGTTGGATAATCATTTCCAGTATGCGCCGTTTAGCGGCGGGATCGACTCCGATCAGGCGGACGTATTCGCCTTGCAGGTCTCTCAGGGAGGCTTCTAGGGATTGGGATACCTGTTCTTCGCGGCCGCCGTCGATAAAGCCGGCACTTAACCAAGAACTGGTTTTAAAGCGGCGTTTGTCAGCGTATTCGATGCCGATCTTGTAGCCTTGGGAGAGGAGGGAGCGAACCTGCGCTCGAATGTTTGTATTTAAACTCATAGGTGTCACCGAATTTCTATATAGCGTCTCATTAGCGATGTTTATAGCGGCTGCCGGTGGAGGAGTCGCTGGGCTGTGGGCTTTGACCGGGACGCTGGGGGCGAGGTCGATATCGACAATGTGACGAGTGAAGGCTCGATCGATTTCTGTGACATCGGGTAAGCGATCAGCCTGTTGTTGGCTGGTGATCACGGAACCGGATGGCACGAATTTACCGGCGGGGATTTCCACGTCTTGAACGAGGGCGTGCATCATGACGATGCAATCGGCCCCGATGCGGGCATTAAAGACGGTGGAGCGAAAACCGATAAAACAGCGATCGCCCACATAGGCAGGCCCGTGAATGAGTGCCATGTGGGTGATGCAGCTGCCCCGGCCGATCCACACCGAATATTCTCGGCCGTCATCTCCCACCACACGGCTTTTTTCTAAACCGTGGATGATTGCTCCGTCCTGAATTTTGCTGTCGTCGCCAATGTGAAAGGGGGTTCCTTCATCGGCGCGGATGGAAGTCCCCGGAGCGATCACCACTCGCGCCCCGATCTCGATAGCGCCACTGAGGTTAGAGAAGGTGTGGACTTTGGCACTCTCGTCTATGTGCGTTTCCTCTGGGGATTTGGTCCGCTTTTTCGGACTAGCCGCCGTTGTGCGGACGACCATAGTTAGTCTTCCTCCATACTGAATTTGGCTGGCTGGTTGTTACTTAACTGTGTTTGGGTTCTATCGATGTTTAACCGGATTGACGAAATTCGTCCCTCTTGCTGTAGAGGGTGCGATTTTCTACGGTTATAGTGTCAATAATCCCCACCACCATCGCGTCAAGGGGGCGATTGTTCTGTCCGTCTTCGATACGGGCGGCTCCTCCCCGGGACACTAGCACCCATTCATTAATCCCCGCTCCGACAATATCACCCGCTACTTCGTATTTAGGCAAAAGTTGCCCCTGTGCGTCGATGAATTGCAAAAGCAGAAGTTTCACTCCCGTCATACTGCGCGGTTTCAGGGTGCTAACGACGGTTCCGCAAACTTTGGCAATTTGCATGGAATTTGTTTACACTAAAAGTTAGTTGCGCTCTAGATTCGTCTTAAAGGTTGTGGGTTAACACTTTCACGAAACTGTTCCACGGCTTCTGTATAACGAATGGGAAGAACGTATTCGAGGTTTTCGTGGGGACGGGCGATGATGTGGGTCGAGAGGACTTGACCACCTTTAACACGATTAGATGCCGCTTCTGTCCCCGCCGATACGGAGGCCTGTACTTCCGAAACGTCCCCCCGGACGATGACGGTGACGCGACCACTACCAATTTTTTCGTAACCTACTAGGGTTACGCGGGCGGCTTTTACCATGGCATCAGCCGCCTCGACGACGGCTGGGAAACCCAAGGTTTCCACCATGCCCACTGCAATTGACATAATATTTTTGTCTCCTAATGGTTGGCTTTCTTCGACTCTATAGATGCTGACCCCGATTAACGGTGTTTAATAGCTGCGGAATTGCTCTACTTCTTCGGTGTAGCGAATGGGCAGCACATATTCGAGGTTTTCGTGGGGACGAGCGATGATATGGGTAGATAGCACTTGTCCTCCGTTAACCCGGTTGGCGTTTTCCACTCCGGCAGCCACAGAAGCTTGCACTTCTGAAACGTCTCCCCGGACAATGACAGTGACGCGACCACTACCGATCTTTTCGTAACCCACTAGAGTCACCCTGGCGGCCTTGACCATGGCATCGGCCGCTTCCACAACGGCGGGAAATCCTAGGGTTTCAATCATTCCTACTGCAATTGGCATTTTTTTGTTCCTCGCTTGTCAAGCCAAACTAAACTATTAATTTCGTTAGCGTTATCAACTTTGTTTCAGTCAAATTCTTTCCTTGTTACTTTTCCTGCTCTAGCTTTGGTGGCAGTCGGGATCGTGGCAAGGTGGGGGTAAGACCATCCTAGATTTTATCTCGATCGTGACTGTTTTCATCCACTAATTTTATTTTCTAGGGCTGGTTGGTAAAAATTTGACGAGTCAGGCAAAATTATCAACCTAAAAAAAGCATAGGAAACTATGACACCTTTGACAATATAAAACATTATGATTATTTCTCATCTTCCGGTTAACGAAAGTTAATCATTCCTTCCCTTCGTCCATCAGCCTCAGCAATTCTCAGGACATTGACAGCTAAAACCTTTGCTATGACTGCATTTGCCCTTTAACTTCTCTCTTGGCAGCTCAATTGTCTCTGCTGGATTTACTGGCAGATAAAAGCCTATTTTTCCCTAATTTCGGCTTTTTTATAATTTTTTTATACTATATACGGCTGGGGTTGGGGAGAGAGGAGTGGGGAGAATAAATAAAAATAATCTCCTGACTCCTGACTCCTGACGGCTAAAAAACTGATCACTGATTCTAGCGATCGATCTCACCTTCGTAGGGTTGGACACCGATCGAGGGATAATTATCGTGGTTAGGACTGAAAACTTCTAACACTGCATGAGCTAACTTTTGGAAAAAGTCGGGACTCTCGTGCAAGGATTTAAGTGCCGCTTCTAATTCCGGACGGGAGAAATCGAAGCCTTGAGAGCGAGCTATCTCTAGTAATTGCTGAGGATCTTGGGTTGAACGCATTTTTTTACCCAATTCTTCGTTTTTAGCGGCTAAGGCGAAAAAGTCGAACACTTGATTTTTAGACATATAAATACTTTTCCTTTGATGATTAAAGGTGTGGCCTCGGCGGCGTGGAGGTTAAACTGCCTAGTATGGTTTATTTTTATCCTACCAGTCAGGAGATATCCTCAAAGCAAAAGTTTCGTTTTTATTTGCTTGTATGGCTGAGTATGCTTTAGGTCTAATTCTGAGGAGTGGGAAGTGGGAAGATGAAAGAGGTTTCTTTCCCCACACCCTACACCCCACACCCCACACCCTACACTCTCTTTCAAGTCAGAGAATAAATAGCCTAAAATAGAAAGCTACACTCTTGTTTCTGTAGCCAGCATCATGAATAAGTCCCCACGTCGTTACCATATCACCACCTTTGGTTGTCAGATGAATAAAGCTGACTCCGAACGCATGGCGGGTATTTTAGAAGATTTGGGGTTTCAATGGTCTGAGGATGCCAACGAAGCCGATTTAATCCTCTACAATACCTGTACAATTCGCGATAATGCCGAACAGAAGGTTTATTCCTATCTCGGCAGACAGGCTAAACGCAAACAAACTCAACCCGATCTTACTCTAGTGGTCGCTGGCTGCGTGGCCCAACAGGAAGGGGAACAATTGTTAAGACGGGTTCCCGAGGTGGATTTAATTATCGGTCCGCAACACGCAAACCGCTTGGGAGACTTATTACAACAAGTTTTTGACGGTTCCCAGGTGGTGGCCACCGAACCCATCCACATCATGGAAGATATCACCAAACCGCGCCGGGATAGTAATATTACCGCTTGGGTGAACGTCATCTATGGTTGTAATGAACGCTGTACCTATTGTGTGGTTCCGGGGGTGCGTGGGGTGGAACAATCGCGCACTCCTGCGGCAATTCGAGCAGAAATGGCACAATTAGGACAACAGGGTTATCAAGAAATCACCCTTTTAGGTCAAAATATCGATGCCTACGGACGGGATTTACCCGGAGTGACGGCAAGCGGCCGACATCTGCACAACTTCACCGATTTACTCTACTACATTCACGATGTGGCCGGCATTGAACGTCTCCGTTTTGCCACCAGTCACCCCCGCTATTTTACCGAACGTTTGATTAAAGCTTGTCAGGAATTACCTAAAGTTTGTGAACATTTTCATATCCCTTTTCAATCGGGGGATAATGATATCCTCAAGGCCATGAAACGGGGCTATACTCAGGAAAAATACCGACAAATTATTGCTAATATTCGCGATTTAATGCCGGATGCTGCCATTAGTGCCGATGCGATTGTCGGATTCCCCGGAGAAACAGAGGCACAGTTCGAGAATACTTTAAAATTAGTCGATGAGATTGGTTTTGATCAATTAAATACGGCGGCCTATTCTCCCCGTCCCGGCACTCCGGCCGCTATTTGGGATCATCAATTAAGTGAGCAGGTAAAAAGCGATCGCCTACAAAGATTAAATCATTTAGTGGCCACAAAAGCTGCTGAACGTTCCCAAAGATATTTAGGCAGAATTGAGGAAATTTTAGTGGAAGACGTTAACCCTAAAGATGCTAGTCAAGTTATGGGAAGAACTAGAGGCAATCGCTTAACTTTCTTTACGGGAAATATTGAGGAATTGCGAGGCACATTTGTTAAGGTTAAAATTACCGAAGTCCGTCCCTTTAGTTTGACGGGAGTGAGCTTTTGAGTAGTGGTGCAAAACTAATTTCTTGGTTAGGAGAGGCAATAGGCAATAGGCAAGAGGTTGTTAAATATGTGTAACTAATTTTGCTTAGGTACTTAATAGTTAACAGTGACCCCTCTTATTCAGGGGGATCCCCCCGCCTATCGGCACCCCCCTTATCAAGGGGGGCAGGGGGGATCAAAGGCAAAATCTATCTTCAATTTAATTATAACTAATTACTTATTTTATGGATATTATCGCTATTTTGCAGCAAGATTATCAAAGATTTCCCCTCGATCAAACCTATGACATTTATGCTGATAACGTTTATTTTCAAGACCCTCTCAATCAATTTCGGGGGATTAAACGCTATCGGGAAATGATTGGTTTTATGAGTCAATGGTTCCAAGCTATCAAGATGGATGTCCACGCAATTGAACAGCAGGGAAATATTATTAATACCCGTTGGACATTGCACTGGACAACCCCTTTACCTTGGCGGCCTCGCATCGCTATTTCTGGACGCAGCGAATTAACTCTCGATGACAATAATCTGATTATTTCTCATATCGATTATTGGGATTGTTCGCGCTGGGATGTGCTGCGTCAGCATTTACCTTTTCCCGGTTCTTAACTACATTTTTTAACCAGAAAATGCCGACCAACGAGCGCTCGTTTGCTTGACAAAATCCTGTAAAAATGCTAGGCGTTGATTTTGTTCCCAGACCTGTTTAACTTTATTCTGCAAACTCGTCCAATTCCAATCATTATTCAGTTGCTCGTTAATTTCCTGTTCTTGGAAATATTCAATTAAACTTAAACCAGCTAAACGAGTTAGATAGGCTGCTCCAATTCCCTGCACTGTACCACCGGCAATATAAGTAATCGCATTTCCCTTGAGAATCGTTCCTAATGCCTGGGTTGTCACTTCTACCATGCCTAATTGTACCATCATCTTCCCTAGGGTAGTCATGGCTGTTTTTGCTTGTTCAAGGGACATTTTTTGTTGATAAATTGCCCCTAAATCCACTAACATTTGAGCGTTAGTAGCTGCCGCTAAAACTAAATCTAGGGCTGCAAGAGGATTAGCAAAAGTGGCAGTAGCGGCTATCCATTGGTATTGTTCGATAACAGGTAAAGCCTTTTTGCGTCGGGATTGATTAAGTAATTGTTTGGTTTCCTTGGCTAATTCGAGCGCTTGTCGCCAGATAGTTCCGAGAACTAATTCGGACTTTTCTTGTTCGATAATTTGTCGGAGATGATTATCTAAAGGATCGATAACCACGGTTTGGGTTTCCGTCCATTCCTTGATTTCTCCATTGCTTTGATGTTGACGAACTTTTAGGGGTTCAGGGGCAGCGGCTATGGCTAAAATATGATGAGAGGGAATAGTTTCTTTTAGTCTTTGTTTCAGTGAAAGGAGTATTTCTTCTCTGGTCTCGGCGGGTAAACGATCCTGTTTATTCAGTAACAGGATAACACGCTGGTGCATTCGATCGAATTGCTGGAGGATTTGCCATTCGGAATCGCTTAAATCCCCATTGATCAGATACAAAACTAGGTCGGCTGCCAGAGCCTTTTTCTGGTTAGCGGTGCAGTTGAGAGTTAGAAGCGGTTCCGTTTCCAGAAAAGCGATAGATTCCCCAAAGTTGCCGCTTTCTAGTAGTTTTTTTAAGGCAGTTTTACCAGTTTTTCTAGCACCAGTAATGGCAATTTTGAGGTCTTGGCGACTAAATTCTTGATTTAATTGGCTTAAACTGGTTTTGAGTGGAGTTAAGTCTTGATTAGGGTCTTCTTTGACCAGATAATTAATTATCTTCTCGGCTTTGCTAATCGCTTGTTTAACCTTTTCTAGACTCAGGGGAGTGGGATGGGAAAAATCGATTTTCGTGTTGGGTTTTTGCCAAAACCAGATACCAGCACCAAGAGCAATCGCACCGAAAATACCCCAGGAACTGATTTCGCTCAGTGTACTATTGAGAGTTTCCCCCAGGGTGAAAGCGATGGTAATGCCTATCCCCGTCACTAAAATCGGTTTACCCAATCTTACCGTCATTTTTCCTCATCCTCGCCAACTGCTGTGATTATTCTAGCTTTTTTGTGCTGGATTTCATCCCAAACTCAACTTTTTAGCCGACAATTCCCCTGGTTCGTCCCGGCCGCTCTTGCCTAAAAAGCTTCAGATATGTCATAATGATTGATTGCGTGTAAATTTATCCGATCCCCTGTTGTTATGGCTAGTAAAAAAGGCGTTCGCCTAATCATCACTGTAGAATGCACGGAATGCCGCAGTAATCCCGATAAGCGTACCCCCGGCGTTTCTCGCTACACCACCAGCAAAAACCGTCGCAATACCACCGGCAGACTGGAAATCAAAAAATACTGTCCCCACTGCAATAAGCACACCGTCCACAAGGAAATTAAGTAACCACACTTTAGTTAAAAAGTCAAGCAATCTTTACAAATCTATGAGCTACTATCGTAAACGTCTCTCCCCCATCTCCCCCAGTCAACCGATTGACTACAAAGACACCGAACTCCTCCGCAAATTCATCACCGAACGCGGCAAACTCCTACCTAGACGCATCACCGGTTTAACTTCTAAACAACAGCGAGATTTAACGGAAGCGGTGAAACGGGCCCGTTTAATGGCTTTATTGCCTTTTGTCAACCAAGAAGCCTAAATTCAGTGATCAGTAATCAGTAATCAGTGAACAGTGATCGCTGAAAATAACACATATAAGTAATAGGACAAAATTAACTTCTTGGTGAGGATAGGCACTCATGGAAGAAGTAATTGGATATGTGTAATTAATTGTATCTAGCTACTTAACTTAAAACTTAAACCTGATCACTGATAACTGGTCACTGATAACTGATAACTGATAAGCGATCTCAGTATATTGGGGTTGCTTTCTCGTTTTTGCAAAGAAATATATCGAAATCGGCAGCGGATAGGAAAATTCGTGCGAGAATCTAAAGAAATAATTAAATCGCTCTAGGAGTAGCCGACGATTTTGTGATTATCGATCCAAATCCACCAATTAGCACAATGGGAGGCTCTTATGGAAAAGCAGCCATCAGAAACCGAGATCGAGCTAGATAAACAGCTAAAAGAGGAGTATTCCGAGCAGTTTCTGCGTAGTATATTTAATTCCGTGCAAGCGTCGATTTTTGTGGTGGACGTGCTGGAAAATAGAGATTTTCGCTATGTGGGAGCAAACCCCGTTCATGAACGCTGGACAGGATTGCGTTCATCAGAGATTAAAGGCAAAACTCCCGAACAAATCCTTCCCCCCGATGATGCGCGTAGTGTGCGGCAACACTATAGTGATTGTGTGCGTTACGGAACGACTATTTCCTACGAACAGTATTTACCTTTTCAAAATATACCCTACTGGTGGCTAACGACTTTAACACCCCTACGGGATAACAATGCGCGCATCTATCGTTTAGTGGGAACCAGTACCAATATCACCGAACGTAAACAGGCCGAAGAAGCTTTAAGATTACAAGCAGAACGGGAACAACTATTGGGGGTAATGCAGGAAAGAATCCGGCAATCGTTGGATCTTGATCGCATTTTGCAAAGAACCGTTAAAGAGGTGCGACAATTCCTCAACTGCGATCGAGTGTTAATTTATCGTTTATTCCCCGATCATAGTGGCATGATTGTGGTGGAATCCCATACTGCGAGGATTAATTCCGTCTTAGGAAACAGCATCGAGGATCCCTGTTTTAATTTATCCCCAGAACGTCTGGAAAATTATCGTCGTGGGAGAATTCAAGTTATTGAAAATGTCCATAATTCGGGACTTGATCCCTGTTATCGCAACTTACTCACCTCTTTGCAAGTACAGGCTAACTTGGTGGTGCCAATTATCTGCGATAACCAACTCTGGGGGTTACTAATTGCCCAAAATTGCCAAAAAACTCGCTCTTGGCAATCCAAAGAAATCGATCTCCTTAAACAATTAGCCATTCAAGTGGGAATTGCCATTCAACAAGCGGAACTGCACCAACGGGTAAAATGCTTGAATACTGCCTTAGAATCGGAGGTTCAGCAAAGAACCGCCGAATTGCAGATGACTTTGAAGTATGAAGCATTAATCGGACGGATTACCGAAAAAATTCGCGATAGTCTCGATGAAAATCATATTCTGCAAACCACCACTAGGGAATTAGTGCAGGTTTTACCCGCAGAACGGGCCCAAATTGAGCTTTACAATCCCAGTCGCAGCCAAGCTACTATTGTCCACGAATATACCACTCAAGAGCTTATCTGTCAGGGAATTAGCCGTCAAATTAGCGATTTTCCTGAAATCTATCAACCGCTGCTGCACAAACAAATTTTACAATTTGTTGATCGTCTTCCCCTTGGCAATCCGCAAATCTGTCGTGTTAACCGTTGCGCTTGTCCTATCTTTGACGATCAGGGTTTTTTGGGCAATATTTGGCTAATTCGGCCAGCTAATCAGATTTTTAACTCCTTAGAAACTAATTTGATTCAACATATTGCCACCGAATGTGCGATCGCTATTCGCCAGGCGCGACTTTACGAATCTTCCCAAGCACAAGTGAGGGAATTAGAAAAACTGGAAAGATTAAAAAGCGAATTCCTGAAAACCCTTTCCCATGAACTGCGAACCCCGATCACCAGCATCCGTCTAGCGGTGGAAACCCTAGAAAGTCTCCTAGAATATCAAGGGATCAAGATCGATCCAGAGGATTCGATCGGTCAACTGTTGCAAATTCTTAACATTGAATGTCAGCGTCAGAGTAAGTTAGTTAATGATCTGTTAACTTTAACCTATCTGGATGCGGAAAGCGAACCTCCGGCGATCGAAACAATCGACTTACTTTCTTGGCTACCCTTATTAGTGGAACCTTTTCGCACTCTCACCCGCGAGCGACAACAGCAGTTAATTTTAGATATAGATGGGGATATACCGGAGATTAACAGCAATCTTTGTGATATCGAACGCATCATAGCGGAATTACTGACCAATGCTTCTAAATATACCCCAGAACAAGGGATAATTAGGGTAAATGTCTGGCGTGCAGACGAGCAAATATTAATTAATGTGAGCAATTCAGGAGTAGAAATCCCTCCAGAGGAATTATCAAGAATATTTGCTCCTTTTTATCGCATTCCTCACCACGATCCCTGGCGCTACAGTGGCACCGGTTTAGGTTTAGCTTTAGTCCACAAACTGATTAAACCCCTGAATGCCACCATCGATGTCACCAGTGCCAATGCTGTCACCACTTTTACCCTCACCTTGCCAATCTAGTCAAGCAGAAAACTTTTTAGAAAAAAACCTTGCAATTATTTCGAGGGCGTGCTATATTGAGAAAGGACTAAAAAAAGCCGAGATAGCTCAGTTGGTAGAGCAGAGGACTGAAAATCCTCGTGTCCGCGGTTCAAATCCGCGTCTTGGCATCGAAAAAACGCTAGAATTTGCCCTGTATTTACTTTCTAATCTGCTAGGTTTTGTAAATGCAGCTGACTCTCTTAGGTTTGGTGGGTAAAATGTATTCTAAGATACAGTCTTGCGGGCGAACGACTGGAACGAACCACTCCAGACACAAAGGACACAAAGATTGATCGCTACTATATCAGTTAAACTTATCACACAAAGAATAAGAGAGCCTGCAGCCTTTCTCGTCAAGATGAAGTGTAACCTAATTTGGTAAGCTAAAAGCTTTGATGTACTTAGTTTCTGACCTTGTTTTTAGGTGGGAGAATTGCCAGATTCTTTCTTTTGCCTGTTGCCTGTTGCCTCTTGCCTATCTTCACTAGGAAATTAATTTTGCACGACTACTTACTTTTTGATTTTGGGCTTGACGTGAGCGGTCACGGATTAAGATAATCTAACAAGTATGTACGACAATGAAATCCTAGACTCTAGCAATTCCTTAAATAATCCTCTCGATGCGAGCGATCCGGATCAAGCAGCGGAAATCCCTCCCGATCCCGAGGAAATGCTCTTATTGCTTACTTCTGCTCATGTTAGCGAGAGAATGATCGCCGCTCGCGCCTTTTGTGAATTGCGGGACGAAAGAGCGATCGCCCCCTTACTAGAGATGTTAAACGATGTCTGTCCCCTAGTGCGTGTCAGTGTCGCCTACGCTTTGGGACGAAATCCCAGTCTTAGCTCTGTGGCTCCCTTAATCGATTTACTGGCCAGGGATTGGAATGGTTACGTCAGAAAAGGGGTAGTTTGGGCCCTGGGTAACTGTGGTGATCGCAGAGCGATCGAGCCTTTGGTTCATGCTCTCAAAACTGATATTTCGGCGGTGCGATTATGGGCCGCCAGTAGTTTGGCCCAGATTGCCAAGGTCAATTATGAAGATATCATCACTGTGTTGCCGCCTTTAATTGAAGGATTGCGCCGGGATTTAATCGCAGCGGTGCGGAGTAATTGCGCTTGGTCGATCGGTCAATTATGCCGAGAATTGCCCTTCAATGTGATTTATGCCACGGCGATCGATGCTTTGATCGAGGCCTTGGTGGAAGACGAGGATTTAGGTGTCAAGGAAGATGCTAGGGGTGCTTTATTAAAGGTGGGCGACCCAAGAGGATTACAATTGATCGAGGAATTAGAGCTTGAAGGAATTATCTAAACCGCTAATTTTGGGCGTTACAGGGTCATCAGGGCTGATTTATGCCGTGCGTACCCTCAAATATCTACTTTTAGCCGACTACACGATCGATCTAGTGGCCTCCAGATCAGCTTACACCGTCTGGCAAGCAGAAGATAATATTCGGATGCCGCCAGAACCGGAGCTGCAAGAACAATTTTGGCGCAGTCAATGCGGGGTGATGGAGGGGGGAAAATTACGCTGTCATCGTTGGGGTGATGTGGGGGCAACGATCGCCAGTGGTTCCTATCGCACCCTTGGTATGGTAATTATTCCCTGTAGCATGAGTACAGTGGCCAAATTAGCGGGGGGATTAAGTTCCGATTTGCTAGAAAGAGCGGCCGATGTGCAGATTAAGGAGGGCAGAAAATTGGTTTTAGTACCGCGAGAAACCCCTTTTAGTTTAATTCATCTGCGTAATTTAACTACTTTGGCCGAGGCGGGCGTTAGAATCGTGCCAGCAATACCGGCATGGTATCATCATCCCCAATCGATCGAGGATTTGGTCGATTTTGTCATCGCTCGTACTCTCGATCAGTTAGATATCGATTGTGTGACAATTAATCGCTGGCAAGGACATTAACAGTTATCAGTGATCAGTTATCAGTTATCAGTGGATAGTGGACAGTGGTTAGTGGTTAGTGGGAAAGCATCTCATTTATGCAAGTGAGTAATTATACTTATCCATAAAACTGGTTTCTAGCAAGACTTTCAAAATAGCTTGACATAAAAACCTGATTTAGGGGTTACAAAGGTGAGATGCTCCCGTGGTTAGTTAGTGGTTAGGGACCTGCGCTTTGATAATGTACCTTTTGGGCGAACGCAGTTCGCCCCTACATTGTGGACAAAATCCGTTACTGTAGGGGCGCAAAGCTTGCGCCCTCCGATCGATTGGGATATTATTCCCACGCAAGTCCCTTAGTGATTGATCACTGATCACTGTTTACTGATCACTGTTTACTGAATCACTGTATCAAGGGAGGTAAAAATGGGCTGGATTATGGTCTTATTTGCGATCGCTGTAGGCGGATTACTGATCTGGCAGAATCTGGGGGTGATCACTTTGGTCTTTTTTGGCGGTATTATGACGGTAAAACTGCCCCTAGCAGTCTGGGTGTTACTTTTTACCCTAGCGGGAATTATCAGTGGTTTAACCCTGCAATTTCTCTATAGTTTTGGTCGTCCTTTGGCTGCCCCAAAAGCCTCCCCTCGTATAGCGAATAATCCTACAGTACCACCGCCATCTCCCCGACCTACCTATATTCAAGATACTGCTCCGTCTGCACGGGGTAACGATTGGGAAAGAGATAGCGGTGATGATTGGAATTTTGATACACCCCCCGAAAAACCGACGACCATTCAGGATCGGGAAGAATTTTCGTCTAGGCTTGCAGATGAGGAAAAAGCAAATTTTGTCAAGCCTCCTAGTGACAGTTCTCGAACCGGCTCGGTTTATTCCTATAGTTACCGCACAGCCAAACAGACTCGCGGGGAAAAAGCCGATCAAGTGTACGATGTCAATTATCGGATTATTACGCCCCCCGCCCAAGATCAAAACGAAGATCGGGAGGTAAACAAAGGGGATGAAGAGGAGTGGATTTAACTTTGACAGAGACAGAACCGGTGCTGATCAGCTAAAATTTGCTAAAAAGACGGTAAAAAAAGCCTAAAAAACTTAATAATGCCCAAAACAGCTAATTGGGGCTTGCTCAATAAATCTAAAAACCTTGTTGGGTAAGACTTTTAGACTTTTTGGAAACCAAAAAGTACCAGATCTGGGAGTGATCGGGTGGAAAATTCAGGTACTTTTTCCCTGAAAATTAGGTAATTGACCAGATGAAAATCGCTAAAACCCTACACCCTACACCCCACACCCCACACCCCACACCCTGCCCCCACCGAAAAACTTTTTGCCGCAAACCCTGATTATGTCCCTCGTTGGCTCTCTGGTTAGTTAAAGAAAAATCTCGGCTAATCCGATAATACCTGCTGGCAAATCCTGCTAGGGGGGGTTTATCTGTTAAAATTTCTTGTCGTCGTGAAGTGAAGCGGGAAGAGTATGCGAATTCTATTTGTGGGTGCCGAGGCCGCTCCAATTGCCAAAGTTGGGGGAATGGGAGACGTAATTGGGGCATTACCGAAAGTCTTGCGTCAGCTAGGTCATGATGTGCGGATTTTTCTACCCTACTACGGTTTTCTTCAGGAAAAAATGGACATCCCTTCCGAACCCATTTGGTCAGGATTCGCCATGTTTCAGGATTTTTCAGTCTATGAAACGGTTTTACCCGATACAGATATTCCTCTCTACCTCTTTGGTCATCTAGCTTTCTCTGGACGCAGTATCTACGGAGGCGAAGATGAGGCCTGGCGATTTACCCTATTTGCCAATGGTGCGGCGGAATTCGCTTGGAATTACTGGAAACCACAAGTTATTCACTGTCATGATTGGCATACGGGCATGATTCCCGTCTGGATGCACCAAGACCCCGATATTAGTACCGTTTTTACGATCCATAATCTCGCCTACCAGGGTCCTTGGCGCGAAGCATTAGAAAAAATGACTTGGTGTCCTTGGTATATGCAGGGCGATAATACCATGGCCGCGGCGGTTCAATTTGCCAATCGCGTCACGACTGTCTCTCCCACCTATGCCCGTCAAATACAGACCCCCATTTATGGCGAAAATTTAGAGGGATTATTGTCCTATATTTCCGGCAATCTGGTGGGCATTGTCAACGGCATCGATACGGAGGTGTATAACCCGGCTAAAGATGTTTATCTTAAGCAGAATTTTACCCCAGAAACCATCGAAAAACGTCTGGCTAATAAAATTGCCCTGCAAGAAGAAGTGGGGCTACAGGTCAGCAGAAATGCCTTTGTCATGGGGATGGTGACGCGTTTGGTAGAACAAAAAGGTATTGATCTAGTGATGCAAATTTTAGATCGCTTTCTCACCTATACTGATGCTCAATTGATTATTTTAGGTACAGGCGATCGCTATTATGAAACCCAACTATGGGAGATGACTTCCCGTTTCCGGGGGCGAATGTCCCTGCATCTTCTCTATAGTGATGCTCTTTCCCGTCGCATCTATGGGGGGGCCGATGCTTTGTTAATGCCTTCCCGTTTTGAACCCTGTGGCATTTCCCAATTAATGGCCATGCGTTACGGTTGTATTCCCATGGTACGCCGCACCGGTGGTTTAGTCGATACGGTATCTTTCCACGACCCAATTCAGGAAAGAGGAACAGGATTTAGTTTCGATCGCTATGAACCTTTAGACCTGTTTACCTGTATGATCCGGACTTGGGAAAGTTTCCGTTATAAACAGGATTGGCAAAAACTACAGCAACGGGCAATGACTCAAGATTTTAGTTGGTATAAATCTGCTTTGGAATATCTCAAAATCTACAAACAAATCACCGGACAATCCGATCAATTATCCGATGAAGAAAAAGATAAATTTGTCGCCCTGACTAGCAGTTAAATCCTCCTTGATTAGGGGTGAAGATATATCACCCCTACTCCGGTAGAAATTAATCGGTAATGGCGTTGAGAAGAACTTCCGCTAGGGTCATATCTTCCATATCATCGATAGTAATTGTGTCAACGATATCGAATTTGGCCCCCGCCGATTCTAGTTGATCGTCTAAAGCTTTGAGAAATTCTGTTGCTTGTCGATCATGGCCTACTTGAATCAGAGAAATGGCTAATTCTTCATCCCTATCGAGTTTTCGAGAAGCTTCGATAATTTGACGCATCACCGCTTTGCGATCATCTGGTTCTCCGTCGGTAATCACCAGAATAGTTTCTCCGTTGGGTTTAGTTTTGCCGGCAGTTTTGCGCTGAAAATAATTATTGAGGGCATCTTGGAGAACAGCTGCTAGGTCTGTCCTCCCCATGGGTTCATTTTCTTGATAAATTTGTGTCACCTTATCGGAAGTAACATTATCATAGCGTCGGAAACGTCCGGAAAAAAGATAGATAGTGATGCCGTCGGGATCGAATTCCTCGCACTTTCTAGCCAAGGCGAGGGTGGATTCTTGGGCAATTTGCCAACGGGTTTTCTCGCTGGGTTTATCAGCAGTGGACATACTGCCACTTTTGTCAATAATCAGAGTATAATCTCTGTTTTCTACCATAGGGGCTATACCTCCAAGCAATTTGCGCTCGTCCTAGTCTAATAATTATTAAACTCTAGGATGGAAACTCTACCTCGATCGACTAGGGTTTTTTAACTATTGGGGGAAGGAGACAGCGTAATCAACAGCAGAAACTATCGCCAGAAAACCAGTCGGGCTAAAATGAAAAAAGTATGAAAATTATTTCTTAACCTGATACTGTTAAATTAGCCGATGAGTGATAGTAAATCGATCGCCTCAACCGAGAAAAAGCCAGATCATCCACCTTCTTGGAGTTTTTGGACGGTGTTTAGTTCCACCTTCCTAACCATATTTTTTGCTGAAATCGGCGATAAAACTCAATTAGCCACCCTTTTGATCAGCGCCGAATCCCAATCCCCCTGGGTGGTTTTTGCCGGGGCAGCCACCGCTTTAATCGCTACCAGTCTCCTCGGTGTCCTGATCGGTTATTGGATTGCGCGTCGTCTTTCCCCCAAAACCTTAGATATCGGTGTCGCTATTCTTCTCCTTTTGATCACTGGTTTACTGATCGGCGATATTCTCTAAGCAATCAGTGATCAGTGTGACTGTTTACTGTTTACTGTTCACTGAAAAAAGCTTCCCATCTCCCTAGAATTTATGAATTGGCAATTATTCGGACTGACATTTATCACGGTTTTTTTGGCAGAAATAGGCGATAAAAGTCAATTAGTAGCGATCGCTCTCGGTGGCAGTTCCAAATCACCCAAAGCTGTCTTTTTTGGCTCAATTACCGCCTTAATCTGCACCAGTTTCTTAGGAGTCCTGGCGGGGGGCAGTATGGCGCAGTTATTCCCCGCTAAGATATTAAAAGCGATAGCGGCCATTGGTTTTGCTCTGCTTGCTGTCCGGCTGCTTTGGCCAGATTCGGATTGATAATTGGGTTGGGCTGAATATTACTGGAAGCCTTACTAGAAAACGGTTTTGGCACTTTTTCCAGGCACGCGAGGCCATTCTGTTATTATAAACCTCTGGCCTAATTAATTTTTGAGGGTTCAAAAACGTCAAAAATAAGGATTAAATCGCATAAAATCTGTAAATAGATCATTTAATTGATTATTATTCATTCTTAATTCTCCTGACTACTGACTACTGGCTACTGGCTCCTAACCCTAACAACAATTTTTGATTTTTACAAGAGGTCTTATGACTTCCCCAACCGACGACCGGCGACCGACTCCTGATAGCTAAAAAACTGAGGCAAATTCCAGAAAAATAATTAATTTTTTGGAAAAAAGTAGCTAAACTTACAAAAAATATCCAAAAAGTAGCGAAAATCACAAAAAATCTGCTAACCTAGCCGTAATATCACACAGATATTTGTAGAAAGATTCCCGAAAATCTCCTCAGCAAAAACGTCCGTGTGAAGTAGCTAATATTGTCAGCGAGGTTAGTTCAAGATCATCATGTCAAATTTAGGACGACGTAAATTTCTCCTGTACGGTTCTGCCACTTTGGGAACCAGTATTCTGTTAAAAGCTTGTGGTGGACAAAACCAAACCCCCACGGCTAGTCCTAGCCCAGCTGCTAGTCCCGCCCCGGCTTCTGGAGAGACAATTAAGGTGGGTATTCTGCACTCCCTCAGTGGCACCATGGCCATCAGTGAGACCAGCGTGGTTGATGCGGAAAAACTGGCGATCGAGGAAATCAATGCCGCCGGTGGTGTTCTTGGTAAACAGATCGAGGCAGTGGTGGAAGATGGCGCTTCCGATTGGCCAACTTTTACCGAAAAAGCCACCAAACTGATCGATCAGGACAAAGTTGTGACTGTCTTCGGTTGTTGGACTTCCGCCAGTCGTCAGGCAGTTTTACCCGTGTTTGAAGCCAAAAACCATATGCTCTGGTATCCTGTCCAGTACGAGGGTCAAGAGTGTTCTAGAAATATCTTCTACACTGGTGCTGCCCCTAACCAGCAGATCGAGCCGGCAGTGACTTGGTTGCTGGAAAATAAAGGGAAAAAATTCTTCCTCGTCGGTTCCGACTACGTTTTTCCCCGCACCGCCAACACGATCATTAAAGAGCAGTTAAAGGCGAAAGGCGGCGAAACCGTGGGCGAAGACTATCTACCCCTAGGTAACACGGAAGTTACCCCGATTATCACCAAAATTAAGCAAGCTTTACCCGATGGCGGCGTTATTTTCAACACCCTCAACGGTGACAGTAACGTGGCTTTCTTTAAACAACTGCAAGCGGCCGGTTTAACTCCCGATAAATATCCGGTCATGTCGGTGAGTGTTGCCGAGGAAGAAGTTAAACAAATCGGTAAGGAATATCTCCTCGGTCAATACGCTTGTTGGAACTATTTCCAAACCGTAGATACCCCCGCTAACAAAAAATTTGTTGCGGCTTTTCGAGCTAAATATGGTGAGGATCGCGTCACTAACGACCCCATGGAAGCGGCCTATATTATGGTCTATCTCTGGAAGCAAGCGGTGGAACAAGCGGCAACCGCCGATGATCTCGACAAAGTTCGCGCCGCCGCCGTGGGACAAAAATTCGATGCTCCCGAAGGACCGGTGGAAATGTTCCCCAATCATCATATCTCCAAAACCGTCCGCATTGGTCAGGTGAGAGATGATGGTCTATTTGACATCGTTTGGTCAACTCCGGGGGTAGTGGATCCGCAACCTTGGAACCAATTTGTCCCCGAAACTAAGGGCTTTGCCTGTGACTGGACGGATCCGGCTAAGGGCGGTAAGTTCAAAATGGAAAAATCCTAGTTTTAGGAATTTTTCCAGACAGTAACGAGAGTGAGGTGGGCATTACTGCTCACCCCACTTTTTAAAGCTTAAAGATGCAGGGGAATAACGAAAAGTGTCAGCATTATTGGAAGGATTGTTTAATGGTATTAGCATCGGTTCTGTGCTATTGCTGGCCGCTTTAGGACTAGCGATTGTCTTTGGACTGATGGGGGTGATTAATCTCGCTCACGGTGAGTTAATGATGTTAGGGGCTTATACTACTTTTGTGGTGCAGAATATCTTTAAAGGTTTTGAAGATATTTATATTTTAAATGTCTTTCAAGCTTTCCGTATTTCTCTCTTTGATACTTATGTTTTATTCGCCCTACCGATCGCTTTTTTAGTGTCGGGATTGGCGGGATTATTATTAGAAAGGGGGGTGATTAGGTTCCTCTATGGCAGACCCCTAGAAACGCTGCTGGCCACTTGGGGAGTCAGCTTAATTCTGCAGCAATTTGTCAGAAGTGTCAACGGGTTATTAGTAATTAGTTTAATAGTTTTCTGTCTGTTATTTTTTGGGGCGATGACGGTGTTAAGTCGTCGCCTAGATTGGGAGAGAATTCGCAATTTAGCTATTGGTATCACCCTGCCTTTATCCCTAGCTATCGCTGGATTATTAGGCTATCTTTTATCTTTTAATCCGGTTCTCGCTCGACCCTGGTTTAGTGCCAGAAACGTCGATGTCACGGCTCCTGCTTGGTTACGGGGAGGTTTACCTTTACCCGGTTTTCAAATGCCCTACACCCGTCTATTTATTATCATTTTAACTGCCCTTTGTTTGTTAGGGACTTATTGGTTTTTAAATAAATCTTCTTGGGGTTTACGCATTCGTGCCGTCACCCAAAATCGCCAGATGAGTGCCTGTTTAGGCATTCCGACAAATCAAGTGGATGCTTTGACTTTTGCCCTCGGTTCGGGATTAGCTGGAGTTGCCGGTTGTGCGATTAGTTTTTTGGGTTCCGTCGGTCCAAACGTGGGACAAAATTATATCGTTGATACCTTCATGGTAGTGGTGGTGGGGGGAGTGGGTAATCTCCTGGGAACTATTATCGCGGCTATGGCGATCGGTGTGGCTAATTATTTAATTGGTTCGGGAACTTTTGCTCTGATTTTTGGTTCTGTAGAAGCCCTAAAACCCCTAACGGATTTCTTCACCTTTTTCTCCACCACTAGCATGGCAAAAGTGATGATTTTTGCTTTAATTATTGCTTTCTTGCAATTCAAACCTGCGGGAATTTTTCCTCCTAAAGGACGTACTGCCGAGTTATAGATTATGATTACCGAAACCATCACTAGAAACGAATCCCGACAACGGGAAAAGAAAAAGTTAATCACGGAAATCGCTGTTATTGTTGGTTTAGTGGTCATCTTTGCGGTGTTACTGCCCTTAGCTTTGTCGGCTTTCCGCTTGCGTTTATTGGGGCGATTTCTTTCCCTCGCTATTGTTGCTTTGGGGATAGATTTAATCTGGGGTTATACGGGTTTATTAAGTCTTGGTCATGGCATCTTTTTTGCCCTCGGTGGTTACGCTTTGGCCATGTACCTAAATCTTCAGTTACCCCCCGGACAAATGCCCGAATTTTTTACTCTCTACGGGGTGACAGAATTACCTTTTATTTGGCAACCTTTTTATTCCCTACCTTTGACAATTCTAGCCCTAATTATCGTACCAGCGATCGTGTCGGCATTATTAGGTTATTTAATCTTCCGCAATCGCATTAAAGGGGTTTATTTCTCAATTTTGACCCAAGCGGCTTTACTGGTATTTTTTAACTTTTTTAACGGTCAACAAAAGTTAATTAACGGCACTAATGGCTTAAAAACCGATACCCAAACAATTTTCGGGTTGCTGGTGGGTTCCGATGCCGTTCAAGTGGCCTTTTATTTACTCACAATTGTCTGTTTACTGGCTATTTATCTCCTCTGTCGTTGGTTAACTACGGGCAGATTTGGGCGCTTGTTAGTCGCCATTCGCGATGACGAAGTGCGTGTCCGTTTTTCTGGTTATGATCCTACTTGGTTTAAGGTGTTAGTTTTTGCCATTTCTGGGGCGATTGCCGGTGTTGCCGGCGCTCTTTACACCGTGCAAACGGGAATTATCACCCCTAACTCTATGGATGTGGCTTTTTCCATTGAAATGGTGATTTGGGTGGCTGTGGGGGGACGTGCTACCCTTGTGGGGGCAGTTGTCGGTACTTTATTAGTACGCCTAGCCCAAACTTTTTTAAGCGAACAATTTCCGGAAGTCTGGGTATTTTTCCAAGGGGCCCTATTCCTAATTGTGGTGACAGTCCTTCCCGATGGTCTTCTCGGTGGAATTAAACGTTTGCTGACTCATTTTGGTTTCCGCAAAACTTTAATTACCTATCCTAGTATTGAGGAAGCTCCGGAAGTGCAACTGGAAAGAGAAGAATTAGATCATAAGTGATCTTAGCTATCAGTTATCAGTTATCAGTTATCAGTTATCAGATGTGAGTTTTCAGTTCACTGATTACTGCTGACTGTTCACTGAAAATACTTCCCTATTCCCTCTTAGAAATTATGACTGGAAAAATCTTAGAAATCGAGAATCTTACCGTTAGTTTTGGGGGTTTTAAAGCTCTCAATAATCTTAATTTCAGTATGGATACGGGAGAATTGCGGGTGATTATCGGTCCCAATGGTGCGGGAAAAACCACTTTTTTAGATGTGATTACGGGGAAAGTGCAACCCACCATCGGACGGGTATTATTTAAAGGTCGAGATCTCCGCAAAATTCCCGAATTTGCGATCGCTCGTTTAGGGATTGGTCGCAAATTCCAAACTCCTAGGGTATATTTAAATCTAACTGTCCGAGAAAATCTCGATTTAGTTAGCAACCGTAATAAAAATGTTTTCTCAACTCTTTTCGGTCGTCCTCCCCTAGAAGATAGCAGAAAAGTTATTGGTTTATTGGAAACTATCGGGTTAACTGCTAAAGCTGATTTACCCGCTTCTTTACTTTCCCACGGCGAAAAACAACGCTTAGAAATTGGTCAATTAGTGGCCCAGTCACCAGATTTACTGCTAGTAGATGAACCCGTGGCAGGATTAACCGATGAGGAAACGGAAAACGTGGGTAATTTGTTATTAAATCTAGCGGAAAGTCATTCAATTATTGTCATTGAACACGATATGGAATTTGTCCGGCAAATTGCCCGCAAAGTCACGGTTTTACACCAAGGAACTGTTCTCTGTGAGGGGAATATGGAGCAAATTCAAAATGATCCGAAAGTTATTGAAGTTTATCTAGGTTCCTCGGAAGAATAAAAAGTCAAAGGATTAAAATTAGTTAAAAAGGGTTGACAATGTTACACATATCTGATCTCAATGTTTACTACGGAGAAAGTCATATTTTAAGAAATGTTGATCTTAACATTAATGCGGGAGAAATGGTCTGTTTAATCGGACGTAATGGCGTGGGCAAAACTACCCTATTAAAAACCCTAATGGGTATCTTAAAACCGCGAGCGGGAACAATTAATTATGAGCAAGAAAACCTGATTAATAAAACCTCAGATCAAAGAGCCAGATTAGGACTGGGTTATGTGCCGCAGGGTAGGGATATTATTCCCCGTCTAACGGTAAAAGAGAATTTAATTCTCGGTTTGGAAGCTTTACCCACAAGGAGAAAAAATGCCACAATTCCCGAAGAAATCTTTGATTTATTTCCCGTTTTAAAAACCATGTTATCGCGGATGGGAGGAGATTTAAGCGGTGGACAACAACAGCAATTAGCCATCGCTCGCGCCTTAGTGGGGGAACCAAAATTATTAATTTTAGATGAACCCACGGAAGGAATTCAACCGTCAATTATTCTCGAAATTGAAGCAGCGGTGCGGCGTATTGTTGCCAGTAAAGGAATCGCCGTTTTATTAGTAGAACAACACCTGCATTTTGTCCGCCAAGCTGATCGATATTACGCCATGCAGAAAGGGGGAATTGTTGCTTCCGGTTTCACAAGCGAATTAAGTCAAGAAGTCATTCAGCGATTTTTGTCGGTTTAAACTTAACTTTTTCCTTGATAAGTAGGTAGGCGTTAAAAATTATCAGACACCCCCCTTATCAAGGGGGGATTAAGGGGGGATCGGCACCCCCCTTATCAAGGGGGGATTAAGGGGGGATCGGCACCCCCCTTATCAAGGGGGGATTAAGGGGGGATCGGCACCCCCCTTATCAAGGGGGGATTAAGGGGGG
>NZ_JAPZSS010000049.1:0-27351 GCF_027532015.1 Microcystis sp. LE19-131.1A
ATCGAATAAAGCTTCTCCTAATACTTCAACATCATCAATACTTAACTGCATGATTTTAGTTTCCAATGAAGGATTAATCTCCCCTAACTTGCGTTTAAGTTGACGAAGAATCAATGTCTTTTCCCGTTCAATACCTTGTTCGATACCTTGTTCAATACCTTGTTCGATACCTTGTTCAATACCTTGACGCATCCAACTGGTAGTAATTTGCATAACTCCCTCCTGTACGGGTTGACTAAATGTGCTAATCTCTTCTTGAAATTGTCTCTCTTCCACCGGATTTAGATTGAGATATGTATCAATAAATCCAGAAATTAATTGCATTCTCGCCGCATCTAACCTTAAAGTGATTAACAAGCGCAGACATTCCGCTTTTACCTTGGCTCGCTCTTTCTCGGCAATGTTCATCTTCGCCATCAAAGCTGAAGCAACCGGATTCGGTTGATTAAGAAAATCTCGCCAATTTAATCGATTTAACTGCACTACTTGATAGTTAAATTCTAAGACCTTAAAATCGGGAAAATCGACTACATATTGACTAATTGCTTCTCTTTTTGGCTTTGAATAAGAAAAAATTACAATCGGATAAATCGGTAAGACAAATTTCTCATGAAAGCGAGCAAAATAAGTAAACATTCGCCGATTAAACCATTTTCGAGAACTTTCCTGCGCCTCGACATGAATCAGAAAAAAAGATTCTTTTCCTCGAAACTTAACCTGTGCGACTAAATCGCTTTCATGTCTTTCTACTTCCGTGACATCGGTAAATACTTCTTTGTCTAAAAAAGTAATCGAGTTTCTATCTAAATAATCCATCAATTGAGGAAAAAATAACTCAATAAATTCGACAAAAAAGGTGGAGATTAACTCCTTAAATAAGCGGTCATGGTCAATATTATTAGTCATGTAATGTCATCTTAACTAATCTGAGCGATGAATGACTACTCTTATCTATTGTATTCTGAAAAGTCGGTTTTGGCAACGGATTGTTATGACCTCACCCCCTTAACCTACAGCGATTGTCAAATTCGCCCAAAAACCATCAGATTGAGCAAAATCGAACAAACTATCGTAAACAGCAGGAAAAATCGGCAACAGGGGAGAAGTCATGACATTAACTGCAAAGGTTTATTGCTAACAGTTTTAGCCCAACAATCCCCAATTTTTCAAGGATGCTATCACAAAAATTAACATTTATTACAAGAAAACGGGTTTCTCAAAGAAACCCGTTTTCTAGATATTGATTTTAGCCAAAGACTGCTTAAATTCTGCGAGAGAATTAGCGGTAGCTGCTAATTTTAGTAGCTCTTCTAAGATAGTAGGGTTAGTCATTTTGCCGATTATCTCTTCAATTTCTGAAGAAATCTGTCCAAACCGCACGGTTAAAAATGTTTTTATGGCATCGCGGCTTTTTTCTAACGCGCCAATTTCTTTACCAATTTCCTTACCAATTTCCTTACCGATTTCCTTACCGCGTTCTATTCCTCGTAACTCCATATTACTCATTAAAGGCATGGTTCTTTCCTCCTCAAATTGTTTAATTTTACTTTCTAAACTTGACTGTAATTCAGAGGATAAAGTCATCATATTGTCGATGATTTCAAACAGTTTAATTATCTGTTCTCTCTCGAACTCCTTTTCATATAATACCCTGATTAACCTCCACTTCCACTGTTCCCGTTCCGGCAGCTTCCCAGTAGTCGCTTTTGTTTTCAGGTGTGCCATGACTATTATAGCAAAGGGATTGCTACTTGCTTCCAATTAGTCACTGATAACTGATAACTGGTAACTGATAACTGATAACTGATTAGTTGGTGAACTTCGGGAAAGAAGAAATGTAAAAACGCTTCAAAATACTCGCTTAATGCTTCTTTCCAGGGTTCATCATAATTGGCGGTTTCTGATGTCATGTTTATTAAGATGATTTATTTAATATAATAGCCTTTTTCGTTGATGAGTAATTTCTGGAAGTCCCTAGCCAAAATAAATAAGACCCTAAACTATCTCCCTGTAACGCATTAAAAAAACGTTCATCTGCTGTGACCATTTGACAGCTTTTCTGCACTGCTAAAGCCAGATAAACACAATCATAAACCACCTGTTGTATTCTCACAGCAATCTGTACTATCACTAAAAATTCGCCCCGAATAGTGTTTATCTATCTCTTCAAAAATTCGCCTTGATTCAGCGTGAGTGCGTGTCTGAGTTGTAGTTTTATCTAAGCTTGGTGCTGGTTTAAACGTTACTGTCACCTCTAAATCAGTTTCTTTAACTTCCACGGGAATATCTAAATGCAATATTTGGTCTTCACCCAGATGAGAACGTAATTTAACTTGCTGTATCATAGTTATTTCCTTTCCTTTTTTAGTGAGTAATCGACAGTAAACCTCTTGCTACTATAATAGCTATTTATGTCATTTGAGCGCGAACCACTTGACACTGCGACTCTTTTGTGCAAACAATCGCCAATTTTTCAAGACCCCTGTAACAAAAATTAACATTTATTGCAAGAAAACGGGTTTCTTTGAGAAAGAAACCCGTTTTCTAAGAGGTTAGGCTTCGGGGAGCGCAGGCTGTTCAGTTCTGCGAGGATGGCTGAACTGCCGTTGATTGCGGCGGCTGCCACCGGGTTGAGTCCCCAAAATGCCCCGACTGCCACCACTAACAGGTTGGGCAGAGTAGCGATCGCCAAACTCTCATAGGCAGTGGCAAGGGTATGCCGGGCCAGGGCAAAGGTGTAGCCAAGGGGCTGGAGATCCTGGCTGTGCAAGATGACATCGGCAGCCGCTGCAAAATCCCCTCTCCCTAGAGAAATGACCACCTGATCCTCCTGGGCAGCAAAGCAATCACTACCACTGTCGGTTATCCAAGCCACCCGCTTACCTTGGCGGAGCAACTGTTCTTGGAGTCCCTCAACAGCAGCCGCATCGGTGGCGAAGTAGATGCACTGAGAAGGGATGCCCCAACTCACCAGCAGCTCCGGGGTAATCAAGTCCTGGAAACTTTCGCGAGTAAAGGCCAGAGTATCCACCTGAGCCAGCTTTTCCAGTACCCTGGCATTGCGGATATAAACGCCTTGTCGCGCTGCCGCCGTCAGGGACGAAACCACTGCCAAGGGAGTAACGCCCCGCAGAGAAACCCCGATGTCAAGGGGTAACAGCGCACTCGCACGCCCCAAGTCTCCCGTCAGGATTGCCCAAGTGCCACTCAGGAACAAAGTGGGTAGGATCGCTCCTTGGGCGACGGGTTTGAGGTTCTGGAGTAGTTCGGTTTTTTCGACGGAATCTAGCCACCCTTCTCGATCTGCCTCGGGAACGGGAGCGAACCGCTGCCGGTCAGAGAGCCAGTGGATTTCTGCGTCTTCTTGCTCGAACAGCAGGTATAGCTCGTCTTCTAGCTGTTGGAGCTTGCTCCGGCGCAGGCTCTCTCCCACTGCTGCCAGATTGAGGGCGAGTGCGCCAGCGATGTTGTTACCTTGCAGCAGTTGGTAACTCAACCAGAGGGCATCGAGGCAGTCTATTGTCACTTGTCCCTGCTGGGTGAGGGCTTGGCTAACCCTCTGCCAGAGAGGAATTGAAGCCGCAAGGACAATTCCTCCCACAATCGAGAAGGGCAGTTCTAGGGGAGCAGCAGCGATCGCCACAGCCAGGGTTAAGGCCGGCAGCCCTAAAGTTGGCCAAGTCCCCTGATTCCTAGCCCCGACTTTCTCGTTTAGGTCTGGCTCTCTTTCCCGGCCGGCCGCTAGGATGGCCGCTTGCAAGTAATTCAGGAGGGCCGTTGCTGACAGCATTTCCGCCTGGTAGGAGACAATCAGGGAGCAGGCTGCGGCATTGATGCGGCTCTCGCTGATAGCAGTGGTTCTCAGCAGCGATCGCTGCAAGCGTCTGGCAAATTCGTCATCCCAATTGAGGCGGGCAATGCGAATTCGCAGCCGTCCCGGAATTTGATGGGCGACTTGCCAATCTACCCACTCAGGGGGTGCTGGGGAATTTGCTGCCGCTTGAACTGGCGCGGGAGTCAGAGTTGTTGTCGTCATGGTGAGGTGATTCAAGAGGGGCTACCGACTGGCAGCGGGACGAACAAGACATTCAACAGCAGGCTGACAGCAGTGACGCAGATGATACCAGTTTTCGACTTCCATCTAAAAATCGAAGGCTCTTCTAGGTTCTGTGTGATTAGTTTAACTTACATAGGATCGATCGATCTTTGTGTCCTTTGTGTCTTTGTGGTTCGTTCCACCCCCTCGCTCTTGAGAAATGTATCCTAGAATACATTTTACCCACCAAACCTAGGAGAGCCAATCGAAAGAAAAGTATTAACCGATTGTACCATAAAAAAGTTATGAAAGAAGTGCATTCAGCTAATCTAAGGATAGGCGGTTAAAATGCGTCTTGGCTTAATAGCAATAGACATCTTGTAAAAATCAAAAATTGTTGTTGGGGTTAGGAGTCAGTAGCCAGTAGTCAGTAGTCAGGAGAATTAAGAATGAATAATAATCAGTTAAATGGTCTATTTACAGACTTTATGCCATTTAATTCTTATTTTTGACGTTTTTGAACCCTGAAAAATTAATTATGCAAGAGGTTTTTAAACACAAACTACCTATCAGATTGTGGAGAATTGGTATTACAAAAGTAACCAAAGGGAAAGCCAAATTTGATTAGGGAGTTGCTAGAAATTGACTGGGAGATAATTCGGCATTAACTAAAGACTTTAACGGGATTAATTTGACAGCACAAGCTTTTAATTCTGGTTGCAGGGAAATCGGACAAGCGGCCGGATGGGTGAGACTATTGGCCTCAGAATTTTCTGCCCATAGGGCCCCCCAGTGCATCGGCACAAAGACACAATTAGGAGCAATTGCTTTGGTAATTAAAGCCGGAAAACGGGCAGAACCGCGACGAGAACGCACCTCCAACCATTCCCCAGCTTCTATGCCCAATTTTGCCGCATCTTGGGGATGAATTTCCAGAAAAGGTGCGGGGTGCATTTTGACAATTTTCTCGATGCGGCCGGTGCGGGTTTGGGTGTGCCAGTGACCGTACAAACGCCCCACGGTCAACACTAGGGGATAATCATCGTCGGGGGGTTCCGCTAGACCTTTACTGTGGTAGGCGGCGAAAACAGCACGACCATCGGCAGTATTAAATTTACCATCGGTATAAAGGCGTTTTGCGGCTGTTTTTTCGCTTTTATCGTGATCTTTAACTAAATTCCCTAGTAATTCCCCGGAATTAGCGGTTTTAGGGGCGGAAATTTCATCGATGGAATCGGGCCACGGTCGGGGAGTCTCGGCCAGGCGCTCATAATTAATCCCTGTCATATCACAAGGACGTTTATATGTCAAGCGGGCAAACTCGGAATATACCTCGGCCGAATCCTGAAAATTAAATTGTGCCTGAAACCCCAAACGGCGACCAACTTCGGCAAAAATTTGCCAGTCGGCCCTAGCTTGACCAACGGGAGGACGAAAAGCCTTATTTAACGTCACCATACGCTCAGAATTGGTCATTGTTCCCGTTTTTTCGCCCCATTGGGCCGCTGGCAGTAATAAATGGGCATAGGCGCTGGTTTCCGTGGGATAGTAGGCATCCTGATGGATAGTAAAAGGTGATTTTAACAGGGCCGCCTTGGTGCGTTCTAGATCAGGCATACTAACGGCCGGATTAGTGGCGGCAATCCAAAGAAGTTTGACCTCTCCCGTCTCCAAACCAGTAATCATACTCCAAGCATCGCGACCGGGGACGGGAGAAATCCGACCAGCAGGTAAACCCCAAGCTTGTTCCACTTCGGCCCGGTGTTGGGGATTTTTGACGGAACGATAACCGGGGAGAAGATGGCAGAGGCCGCCGGCTTCCCTTCCTCCCATGGCGTTAGGTTGTCCGGTTAGGGAAAAAGGACCAGCCCCCGGCCTACCGATATTAGCCGTCATTAGGTGTAAATTGATTAAAGTGCGGGCTTTGGCCGTGCCTTCGCTGGATTGATTGATACCCATCGACCAGAGGGAAAGGACTCTTTTCGATTCGGCCCAGTAGCGGGCAGCCTGTTCTAAATCCTCGATGGGGATACCGCATTTACGCGCGACGATTTCGGGGGGATAATGGCGGATAATTTCGGCGTATTTGGGGAAATCTCGGGTACATTTATCGATAAAATAGGTATCGATCGCACCCCAATTCATTAACAGGTGAGCAATACCGTTAAATAGGTCAATATCAGTCCCCGGGTTAATGGCGAGGTGGAGATTAGCGGCCTCGGCGGTTTTTGTCCTGCGGGGATCAACGACGATTAATTTCGCTTCTTTGTTACCTTTGAGATACTTGTGCAGACGGTTAAAGATGATGGGGTGACATTCGGCCGTATTTGTCCCCACCAGAAAGGCACAATCGGTTAATTCTAGGTCATCGTAACAGCAGGGGGGACCGTCGGACCCGAAACTGTCCCGATAAGCGGCCACGGCCGAAGACATACAAAGACGGGAATTAGCATCAAAGTTATTGACTCCCAGACAGCCCTTGACCAGTTTTTGGGCGATGTAGTAATCTTCGGTGTGAAATTGTCCCGAACCGTATAGACAGATACTTTCCTTTTCCCCCTGAGCGATTAGAGTTTGGATACGGTTAACGATGCGATCGAGAGCTTCTTCCCAAGTACAAGGACGAAATTGCTCTTGGAGAGAATCGCGGATCATCGGGGTTTTGAGGCGATTTTTATCGATTGATTCCGCTACGGTGGCCCCTTTAACACAGACCATACCTTGACTGGAGGGGTGGGACTTGTCCCCGAAGACTTTCCATGCTTGTCCGGCCGACGCGCCGGGGGTGACTGTCAAACCACAACCTACTCCACAGTAAGGACATTGGGTTTTTGTAGATTCAGTCATAAGCAGTGGGTCTGATTGGTGGCGCTATCTTTGGGCATACTAAGATAGTCGTCAGGTTTTCTCGGCAAAATTGTAGTTATTAATACAATTTATTAGAAGCCTTAGCTAAATTGCCATTCTTGTGATGCAAATCGCGCATTACAACTGGCTAGATAAAAAGCATACACTTGTTCTCGTGTTGAAAAAGAATCGGCATAGGATAATAGTAGTCTCTAGGGTGCGGAAAAAGTTTTCAGCCAGTCATGACCTACGAACCTCTACATCATAAGTATCGTCCCCAAACCTTTGCCGATTTGGTGGGACAATCAGCGATCGCCACGACCCTGAGTAATGCCTTAATCAGTGAGCGAATCGCTCCTGCATACCTATTTACTGGACCCAGAGGCACGGGGAAAACCTCCTCGGCGCGAATTTTAGCCAAATCCCTCAACTGTCTGTCTAGTGACCATCCGACACCGATTCCCTGCGGTAAGTGTTCCGTCTGTCACGCGATCGCCAATGGTTCCGCTTTAGACGTGATCGAAATTGATGCCGCTAGTAATACCGGTGTGGATAACATTCGGGAAATTATCGAGCGATCGCAATTTGCCCCCGTCCAATGTCGTTATAAAGTCTATGTCATCGATGAATGTCATATGCTCAGTACGGCGGCCTTTAATGCTTTGCTGAAAACTCTAGAAGAACCGCCGGATCGAGTGATTTTCGTGCTTGCTACCACTGATCCTCAGCGTGTCTTACCTACCATCATCTCCCGTTGTCAACGCTTTGATTATCGCCGTATTGCTCTCGATGCGATGGTGGCACACCTGCAAAAAATCGCCCAAATAGAAGCGATCGATATTAACCTAGAAGCATTAACCCTTGTGGCTCAGATCGCTAACGGTGGTTTACGCGATGCCGAAAGTCTTCTTGATCAATTAAGTTTACTCGCAGGAACGATTACGGCCGAGCGAGTCTGGGATTTAGTCGGTGCAGTCCCCGAAAGAGACCTTTTAACCCTACTTAAAGTCATTCATAGCAATATTCCCGATCAAGTTATCGAACAATGTCGCCATCTGATGAATCGCGGGAAGGAACCTTTAATCGTCTTGCAAAATCTAGCGGGGTTCTATTTAAACCTACTTTTAGCCAAAACCGCCCCTAATCGTCCAGAAATGGTGGCTGTCACTGCTCCCACTTGGCAGGATTTGTGTAAGGAAGCGCGTACTTGGTCTTTAGAGGAAATTCTCCGCGGTCAACAACTGCTTAAAGACAGCGAAACGCAACTAAAAAACACCACTCAACCCCGTCTCTGGTTAGAAGTTACTCTATTAGGACTGTTACCGCAAGCACAGGTGATTCCGCTAGTTGCCACGGTAGCGCCTTCCCGTCCCCAAACCAGCGCCGAGAGGCCCCCGGAAGTGATCACAGCGCCGGCGCCGGTTAATGAACCGATAAAACCGGCAGTTATCACCCCGACAACTAGCGTCGCAGTGCCGAAAACTGAGGTTAAAACTGTTGCCAGTGATGATAATCATGAACAAATTTGGCAGCAGGTTTTAGAAGTAATGGAACCCCCCACTACTCGCACTCTCCTACGTCAGCATGGCAGTCTTTTTAATATGGAAGAATCGAGTGCTTATTTAAGCATATCTTCGGAACAATTATTAAAAATGGCCCGGCTGCGCTTGACTAATATTGAGTCAGCTTTCGAGGCAGTTTTTCAGCGCCGGATTAAAGTTCATTTACAGGTAGGTTCCGCCACTGCTGCCATGGCTGCGGAAGTTTCCCAATCCCCAGCAGCTAAGATACTACCACCACCAGAAACCGCAGCAACTCCACCAATAACTCCCGAAAATAAAGTTATGACTGTGGTGGATATTCCTCCAGTCAAAGAAGCAATTATCGAGAAAAAAGAAGCAAAGATCACTGCGTCGGGAACCCCAAAAACTCCTAGCACAGAACTGCCCCAAAAAATCTTAAATTTTGATTCATCTTTAGAGACATTAGATCAAGATGTCGATGTTAGTGAAATTTTGGCGGCCGCTCAAAAGTTAGCGAAATCTTTTGATGGTGAACTGGTCAATATGGGTTATTCACTGCCAGAAAATTCGGACGCAGAAACTAAAGTTAATAAGTCTCTGGAAAATATGACTATCGTGCGCGGGAGACCTGATGTTAACGAAATTTTAGAGAGTTTGGAGGAGGACGAAGACCTTCCTTTTTAAGGCTATCTCAACGGCTTGTGCTAAACTGATAGGATATGCCACGTCTCAGGATTGGCTATTCTTGCTCAAATTCTAGCTACTATACCTATGATACCCGAAACTAAGGCCAGAATCGATCAATTAATCCAGAATAACAAAGTTCTTGTGTTCATGAAGGGCAATAAATTAATGCCTCAGTGTGGTTTCTCGAATAACGTCATACAAATTCTCAATATTCTGGGGGTTTCCTACGAAACTGTCGATATTCTGCAAGATCAGGAGTTAAGACAAGGAGTTAAGGAGTATTCCAATTGGCCGACTATTCCCCAAGTCTATATCAACGGTCAGTTTATTGGCGGTTCCGACATTATGATCGAACTCTATCAAAATGGGGAACTACAACAAATAGTCGAGGTAGCCTTAGCTTCCTAAAAATTTTCTAGGTTAGGTTAGCTATCCTAACCTAGTTTAAAGTTGCCCAACTAGCAATCTTGGCAGAGGTGATGATTGTGACAATTCGAGAAACTGCAATTTCTAAGCTAGATCAACTCCCTGAAGTCCTTGTTCAGGAAGTAAGCGACTTTATTGATCTTCTCGATCATAAATATCGAGTCAAAACCTTTGACACTCAGCCTGATGGAAAACTGATAGAAAGATGGTTACAATGGTTTGAAGCCGTAGATGGCTTAACTGTCAATTCACCGGAACCAATAAACGACTACCAGCAACTGCTGCTCGAAAAATATCGGCAACAAGGACTAGAGCTATGATCCTGTGTGATGCAGGAGTGCTGCTTTGTTTGGTTGATCGCACCCAACCCCAACATAAAGCCTACAGAAATACAGTAATGCGTTTAGCAAAGCCTCTCGTCACAACTTGGTCATGCCTGACCGAAGCCATGTACCTTGCGCTGCATCGGGGTGGTTGGCAAATGCAAAAACAACTGGGACAACTTCTTTTAGATAAACTGCTGGTGGTTTACAATATTCAGGAAAGTGATTTCAGTCGCCGGCCTTGGACATTCGGATCGTCTCGACTCTGTGTGATAATCAGTGCTTATCATTCGTAGGAGTCTTGCTAGGCAAGGCTTTGAAGACTATATTTCCGAAAAATTATCCCTATTCTTCTTCTTCCCACACAGAAACAAGAAGAGCCGTTTTTTAACGGTTACTTCCAAGTACCTTCGTACACGACCGAATGAGGGCGGCAGTCAGTTTATTGAGTTGGAGGGAAATAAACCCAAATTTCAATCTTCCCATTAGGAGCATTCCAGTCCACTAATTCTAGTAGATCCGATTCTAGTAGGTCTTTAGGTAAATTTATGTTTTTATTATTATTCACATAACTTTGAGTGAGTTCCTCTAAATTTTTAGCTCGTTCTCTATCCCCAGCATGAAAATATTTGATCCTACTGATTGGCTGATCATTCTTTAAAGAATATTTTTTTTGAACATCTTCTTTTTTAATCGGATGTAAATCAATTGTGTAATTTTTACCTAGATATTGCTTAAATTTGTTCACTTCTTCCTTGTTCTCGTTATAGTAAATATCAACAACAAAATCAAAATTTTTAGTTATTTGTTCAACAATTTTCTCTCTAGGATCCTTGCTATTTTTGTAGCCTTCTTGAAGTTTTCTAAGCTCTTTAATAATCCCATTAGCTTGATTCGGATCCCTTTCGCCAATAATCATAAGAGCCGTAAAAGTATCTTGAAACTCTGGTGTTTGTCCTATAAATTCTTGATCTGTATTCGAGGGTTTAGACATTAACTCTTTAAATCTTGATCTATAAATTTGCGTTGCTATCTCAGCAATCATCTGCTTAGATTTTTCATCATTGTCAGCTATCGTCCGATTCAAAGCAATTAAAGCGATATCTTTTTTTAAATTAGGGCTTTGTAAATCTCCAATCAATTTTTGAATTAATTCCGCCGTTTGAATGTTGGTTTTAAATCCTTCTAATTGACTCTCAATATTTTCGGTTTTCTGTTGCAGCTGAGAAGTCTGATATCCTATAAACCCATTGAGAATGGCAATAATCATTAAAACAAATGTCGATAAAGACGAGACACCTATACTTATTTTATCTAAGCTATCTTTAGGCTCATTATTCTTGTCAGACATAGTTAACTCCTTCCTTGTGTACTCACTTAAATATTCACACCACACCCCGCATCACCTGCACCAATTCCCCCACTACCTAATCCTGCTTACTCCTTGCCTCAACCAGTTGGCCATTCCCTGACTGCCTGACACATCTCAGTGAAGTCTGGGTCAATCGGGGGTGGCAAGTCAAAGAGCAAATGCGAGAAAACCAAATCCGTTCGTAGAAATATTATCGGGCTAGGTTAGAGACAAAGCAAGGCTGAGGAGCTTTGGGAAACAGAGGAATAGGGGCAAAAAGTTCTCGTCCTTTAGATAGAACACCCCGAATCCAACACAACTCGATTCTAACCCACTCTAACCCACTTTCCCAGAAACATTGAATCTCCTAACAAAACTTTACATTTAAGGACATAACAACCCCAAAACGCCATTTTTCAATAGGTTATCACCATAAGTTAGAGAGAGTCACTCCCCTTTAAAACTGTCCTTTGAATTCCTCTCTATCTTTTGCTATCAGGAAACTTTGTTGGGGGATACCGATGTGAATTCCCTTCTCCTCAAAAGCAATTTTTAGACGACGACGATACTCTCTTTCTATGTCCCATTGTCGTAATCTTTTGACGACAATTCTGAGCATAATTTCCATTCCCGTGTGAGAAACCCGACTGACACCAGCAACCTGCACAGGATTGATGATATCTTCTTGCCATTGTGGATCTACAGCCATATTTTCAGCGATGGCTGCCATTAAAGCGATCGCCACATCTGGCTCGGTCTGATAGGCGACTTCGATGGTAAAATCGACCCGCGCCCAATCTTTACTGAGGTTGTGTGCGGTGATAATTTGGTTATGGGCAATAGTGATTAAACGTCCGTCGGCGGCCCGCAATTGAGTCGCTCGCAAACTCATATTTTCCACCAAACCAATAAACTCCTGAAACTGGACCATATCACCGACGGTGTATTGATCTTCAAAGACAATCAGAAAACCGTTAATCCAATCTTTTAAAAGATCCTGAAAGGCAAAGGTGAGCAATGCTCCCACTAAACCGGCTCCCGTGAGTAAAAAGGCGAAAGAAAGACCCATCCAGGCCAAAAAACCAAAAATTCCCAGAAAAATAGCGATAAATGTGATAATTTCTCGCCAAACCTCCAATAAAGTGGGAGCGCGCAGAATCCTCCTTTCCAAATTTTCGGAAAACACCGCTCCTTCCTCTACCCACTCGCGTAGCCGAAAATTAACGTAGAGATTAACCATATTGCTCACTGATGTCAGCAGCAACCAGATAATAAAAATCCGCAAAGGAATACGAATTATTCCGCGTCCTTCTAGCCTAGTTTCAGGAAATACATACAAAATCGCCGCTATTCCGCCAAACCAAAGCAGTATCAGTCCAATGAAAGCTAGTCTTTTCCAGAGAATATTTAGCGTTAGTTGTCGCTGAATATCAGCCTGTTGACGGAAATTAGAGGAATCTCCTAGAGCGGCTAAAATCGGTTCTTGGGAGCGATCTTTTCTGGGGGGGGAATTTATAGGTAAATTTCGATCGGATTGACTTTTAGCCTGTTTTTTGAGGAGATTGAAGCGATTTCTTAAACGTTTCTGCCACCAAATTGATGCCCAGCTTAAGAAAATTAGCCCCAAAATAATTATAGTGGCAGTCATTACCTGTTGCCGACGAGGGGCGGGCTGACGTTCTTGCCAAGCTTGGATCAAAGCTGTTTGGATGATTTTAACCCATCTGTCCGCTAAATCGCCAACCGAAGAAGAATCGATCAGGGCATCAACTTCTGTTACTGTCAGAATTACCTGTTGCGGTAAATTCTGGTTATCCTTGGCCACAATCACGGTTAAATTATTGAGCGTCGCCGTACTTACTTGCAGGGTTGTCGGATCGAAACCCCGATTGATGATATTATTTAAACCTCTTTCAATGCGCCTAGCCCGTCTTTCTACCGGGGAGAGTTCCCGGGACTCAGAAGCGGTAAAATCTTGGGAGGCAATCTGAAATAAGGCAAATCCATCTAGATTCACGGAAGCATATTCTATATCCCCGGCTACAAAAATCCTTGTACCCGTGGGAGATACAAATGGAACCAGAAAATTTTGGCCTAGGGATGGCTGGGGATTAAGAACAAAAATACTAACCAAGAGGCAACCCGCCAATCCTTGAATGACCAGATTGAAAATTTTTCCCCGTTGCCGTCGTCCCATTGCCCAAGTTTCCTTTTTGATTAACAATAATCTTGACTCGCTTTCTCAGCTTATGACAGTTATCTTAATGGTGAGATCAGAAGTTTTCGTTTTGGGGAGTCGGTCGTCTCTCTCCCTTCTCCCTTCTCCCCACTGATTACTGATAACTGGAATCCCCAACCCCCAACATTAGTTAACTTCTCATGTCCAATATACCCCCACAGTGGCGCGAGGAAATAACCTCTTTACCTCCTTGGTTACGGCGTTCACTCGGCAAATCTAGCGAAATTTCCACGGTTCAGCGCATTATCAAACAAAGGAACATTCATACTATCTGCGAGGAGGGTCGCTGTCCCAATCGCGGCGAATGTTATGCCCAAGGTACGGCGACTTTTTTGTTGATGGGTCCCACCTGTACCCGGTCCTGTGGTTTTTGTCAAGTGGATAAGGGTCATGCACCCATGCCTCTCGATGTGGAGGAACCGCAAAAAGTAGCGGAAGCGGTGCAATTGTTAAATTTAAGTTACGTTGTCTTGACTTCTGTAGCTAGAGATGACCTCGAAGACGGCGGAGCCAGTTGGTTTGTGCGGACGATGACGGCCATTCGCGAACTCAATCCCCACACTTTAATTGAAGTGTTAACCCCGGATTTTGCTGGAGGTAAGGGAAGTCAACAGGAACGGGTGGCGACGGTGGTAGGGGCAAAACCTGCCTGTTACAATCACAATATCGAGACGGTGCGCCGTTTGCAAGGACCAGTTAGACGCGGGGCTAAATATGATCGCTCTTTGACGGTTTTGCGTTATGTTAAGGAAATCGATCGCTCAATTCCGACGAAATCTGGCTTAATGGTCGGTCACGGTGAGACAAAAGAGGAAATTATCGAGACTTTGGCAGATTTACGCGCGATCGACTGCGATCGAGTTACTATTGGTCAATATATGCGTCCTTCTCTGGAACATTTGCTCGTACAGAAATATTGGACTCCCGCAGAATTTAGCGAGTTGGGAGAAATCGCCCAAAAAATGGGTTTTTCCCAAGTTAGATCTGGACCTCTAGTCCGCAGTTCCTATCATGCCGGAGAGTAAATCAGTTATCAGTTATCAGTTATCAGTTATCAGTGATCAGATGTAAGTTTTAAGTTAATTAGTTAGTTATCTTTGTCTTTATACCTGATTACTGATTACTGATTACTGTTTACTGTTTACTAATACTAAATCCGTTGAGTATAGGCTACTTATAAGGATGGGCAAAAGGAGGAATAGATAATCAGTCTTTAGTAACTGGATTTAGTATAATTCCCATTTCATAATTCATAATTCATAATTCATAATTCCCCGATCAAAATGAATTTAGAGACAATCATCCTAGAGGAAATTAAACAATCAGTAGCGGGTCGAATTAGCTTCGAGCGCTGGATGGATTTAGCTCTCTATCACCCTGATTATGGCTATTACACCTCTGGAAAAGTAGAAATTGGCTCAAAAGGAGATTTTTTTACTTCCTCGTCCCTAGGGGCAGATTTTGGCCAATTGTTAGCAGAGCAATTTGTCGAGATGGCGGAATTTTTGGGCAATTCGCCTGGATTTACTTTAGTGGAAGTGGGAGCAGGTTCGGGGATTTTAGCGAAGGATATCCTTGATTATTTGAGTGATAGCTATGCTGATTTTTATCAAAATCTCAGTTATATAATTATCGAACAATCTCAGAAACTCAGGGAAGGACAACGGGCAACTTTAGCGGGATATTCCCCGGTATCTTGGCAAAGTTGGCCGAATTTAGCCGATAATTCCCTTGTGGGTTGTGTGTTTAGTAATGAGTTAATCGATGCTTTTCCTGTCCATCGAGTTGTGATTGAGTCGGGAGAATTACGAGAAATTTATCTGGGATTGGGGGAACCTTTTCAGGAGATTATCGCAGATTTATCCACCGACAGAATCAAAGACTATTTTGATTTAGTGGGGATAAATATTCCCTCCCCACTTTATCCGGAGGGTTATCAAACCGAGGTAAATTTATTAGCTTTAGACTGGTTAGAAACGGTTAATCAGAAACTCGATCGAGGTTATATCTTAACCATAGATTACGGTTACACTGCCGAAAAATATTATCATCCCCAAAGAAGTCAAGGAACCCTACAATGTTATCGACAACACCAGCGTCATGATCATCCTTATTTGTGGGTGGGAGAACAAGATATTACCACTCATGTGGATTTTACTGCTTTACAACGTCAAGGGGAGAAATTAGGCTTAAAAAATCTCAGTTTTACTCAGCAAGGATTATTTTTAATGGCTTTGGGATTGGGAGATAGATTAAATCAACTTTCTCAAGGAAAAATCGATATATTAACGATATTTCAGCGTCGAGATGCCCTACATCAATTAATCAATCCCACCGGTTTAGGAGGATTTGGAGTGTTAATTCAGGGGAAAGGAGTAGAGGAAAGAATACTTCAGGGATTAAGTAAATAACTAAAAAAAAGGGCTGAATGCTGTTAACTTTCAGCCCTAAGAAATGATTAAGCTCCTACGGATTCTTTAGCGGCATACATTACCTCTAAAGTTATTTCACCAATCCCTCGCTCCCGGGCGAATTTTTCGGTATTTCGTTTGACTTTCCCGCGCACAAAACCGGGTATTTTCTGCAATTCTACCGTAGCTTCCTTATTCCAATTTAGGTCAGAATCTGCCGAAATACCTTTAGTAATTACCTCTTTGGTATCATGACCACCGAATATCTCTAATAGGTGATCTTCCATACCCAAAGTAAAGGAATTATAGACCAAATCGGCGATCTGATTAGTGCCTTCGTAACCTAAGAAAGGTTTATAACCGAGGGGGAAATTTTGGATATGAATAGGTGCGGCAATTACTCCACAGGGAATATCTAAACGTTTGCCGACGTGACGTTCCATTTGAGTACCAAATATCGCCGCTGGTTCTAATCGAGCAATAGCATCCCCTATCGCCCCATTATCATCACTAATTAACACTTCATCGCAATATTCACTCACTTGTTCCCGGAACCAATCGGCATCATACTTGCAATAAGTCCCCGCTAAAACCACATGAATTCCCATCTCCCTGGCGAGAATTTTTGTCATAGCGGCTGCGTGGGTATTATCACCAAAAACCACCGCTTTTTTCCCGGTTAAATTCTGACAGTCGATGGAACGAGAAAACCAAGCAGCTTGGGAGATATGCAGAGTTTGTTCATTGATAAAATCTTCGTAATCTACTGCCGCACCTTGAGCATTAATTACCTCTTGAATTTGGCGAATACAGCGTGCTGTTTCCACCACTCCCATGGGGGTAATATCAACGTAGGGTATGGCGAATTCGCTTTCGAGATATTTGGCTGTCATTAATCCCACTTCTCGATAGGGAACCAGATTAAACCAAGCGCGGGGCAGATTTTTTAAGTTTTCTACGGAGGCAGCTTCGGGGATAATTTCGTTAACTTCAATGTCCAAATCTGCCATTAACCGCTTTAATTCTGTGCGATCATGTTGGTTATGGAAACCGAGGGTGGTAATACCGATAATATTAACCGAAGGTTTAGCAGTTTTCTCCGAGATAATTTCCCCTTTTCTCTGGGCCTTATCGAGATAATACTTGATAATTTGATAGAGGGTTTTATCGGCCGCTTGTAGTTCATTATAGCGATAGTGGTTGACATCGGCCAGCAGCACATCTCCTTGGGCATCCTGTCGCGCTCTTTCGACAAAGTTTTGTAAATCCTCTTGGAGAATACTGGAGGTACAGGTGGGGGTTAAAACGATTAAATCGGGACTTTCTTCGCGATCTTTGCGAACAATATTATCGACGACTTTTTCTTGGGAACCCCGGGCTAAAACATTACGATCGACAATACTAGCAGTGACGGGGGTAAAATTACGCTCCCTTTCCAACATCGAGCGCATGACGTTAAAATAATCGTCTCCCAGAGGAGCGTGCATGATAGCATGAACATTTTTAAAGGAACTGGCGATCCTTAACGTGCCAATATGAGCGGGACCCGCATACATCCAATAGGCCAATTTCATAGAGGGTTCTCCTACAGTCAGACTTTTTTGATTGTCTCAGACTTTACCGATTTAGGAGTGAACACTTAACGGAAGATTACAAAAAGTCCCCATGCAGATTAAGTATCTTTTCGGGGAAAAATGACACAAATATTAATATTAACTTTTTTAACAATTTATGTCATGAGGGCAAAAATTTCTTTACCGACCGCTTGGTAACAAAGCCAACCGAAATTCGACCGGGGGTCGGGATAATCTTTGACGATGACTCCCTTTTCGGCCGCTCGTTCAAAAGCAACTAAACGGGGTATTTCTCGCTTAAATAGCGGTAATTTTGCTTCTTCTAGAGCTTTCCGCGCTTCCCGTCCTGTTTTTGTCCGTGAATCCACTTGGGTTAAAAGAACTCGATAATTATCGGTCATCGTGGACAGCAATTCTGCCGCTTTAATGGTGACATCGATATCTAGATGATTGGGAGTGGTGGGTAAAATTAATAAATCGCTGCCCTGAGCTAAATCTTTTAACTCGTCTGGCTCCGGCCGGGCTTGGGTATCGACGATAATATGAGTGTATTGTTTCACCAGTCCCGTCGCTCCAGCTTGGGACGCTACCATAAAAGGAAGGGTGTCTTCCCGGGACCAATGGAGAGCCGAACGATTTTTATCCGCATCAATCAATAAGGTGGGCGCTTTTTCTTGAAAATAGGCGGCCAAATGAATCGATGTGGTGGTTTTCCCGACCCCTCCCTTCAGTGCTACGACGGAAATAATCATGAACGGCTCGATCGAATAAGTGAGTATTTTCTAGTGTAATCCCAGACGGACTGAAAACCGTTTAAGTTTCCCCCCAGAAAGGCTATCAGTCAGGATTCTAGATTTTTGAGCCTGGCTCTCTCGATATTTTGGTGTAATGTGTTTCTTAATGTTGGATTTTATGTTAGATTTTGGGCTTATGCTCTCCCGATCGATCACTTTTTCTGCTCACCACAACTACGGGAGCGTCTTCAATGTTGAAGCAATTCTTAGCAATAGCGATCGCTTTCATGATTGGGTTAACTGGGGAATTAGTCCTCTCTTTACCCGCTACTCGTTTATCCGATCAAGAAATCTCCCAACAATTACAGACTATCCCGGGCTGGCAGTTACGAGATCAACGGATTGAAAAAACTTTTAAATTTAACAATTTTATCGAAGCGATCGCTTTTGTTAATCGCTTAGTTACTCCGGCTGAATCCCTAGGCCATCATCCTGATATTACTATCAATTACAATCGCGTTACTCTTTCCCTCACTACCCATGACGTGGGAGGTTTGAGTAACTTAGATTTTGATTTAGCTCAACAAATTGATCGTCTGATTCCCTAGTTTTAAATCAGCCTTTAAAGCACACAGCTATTATCTTTGCGAATATCCCAACTACCATCAACACGGAATAAAAATAAACAGCGTTTGTCGGGTGTACCGGAAGCAACTAAAGTAATTCTGCCTAACTGTCCCCAAGAACCTCCTAAACCCCCCCTTGTATCAGCCCAACTAGCGCGATAAATTGTCCCTTGATTACCCACAGGTCCACTAACTCGGCGTAGGGTAGAATTATCAGTATCGATGCTAACACCGCGAGTGATGGGAGTCCAATCGGTGACATTTTCACATTTGTCCCCCTGCACTTTTGCCACTTTAATCTGTTGGGTTTCATTTTCTGCCATGCACAAAGATAGAGGATCAGAACCTTCTCCCGTGGCTTGATAACGGGTATGTTTCCAATGTTGTGATATTTCAAAGGTGGCGATATTTAAGCGAATCCAAGCCATTAAACGATGATAAACAGAAAGGGCAATAGTTAAGAGAATTCCTAATAAAATTAGGGTAACTAACATCTCGACTTGAGTTAAGCCAGAGGTGGATTTTTGCCGATTAAAAAGCTGTAGATTGCCAAAATGTTTTCGAGAAAGGTCGAAGATATTCATGAGCCTCATCTTGCCTTTTTATTTTCAATAAATTATGTAATTAACAAGGAGCAACAATTAATTTGCTCTAGGATAATCCACATAATTTCTTGCTGTTATTACGGACAAAATTGACTGCGATCTCTATTTTTCCTGATATGGTCAAAAATGAGCTAAATAAAAGCAATTTTCTGATTTTTTGCTCAATTTAGTTTATTTGCTCTGTTTATATAGCCAAATATCCCGCTAACGAATAAATCCCAATTGTCGTCTGGCCTCAAATAATCCGATCGCCACACTAACGGAAAGATTTAAACTTCTCACCCCCGGTTCTGCCATGGGAATATAAACCGTGTCATCGCACTTATTTAATAAATCTGCTGGAATACCGTCGGTTTCACTGCCAAAAAGTAGCCAATCTCCGCTTTGATAGCTGTATTCGACATAACTGCTGCTGCCGCGCACTGTAAACCCGATCGCCCTTCCGCCGCTCTTTTGCTGATATACACAGAAGTCATTAATTGTCAAGTGGTACATGAGTTTTACATGGGGCCAATAATCTAAGCCGGCCCGCTTCAGATAGCGATCGCTAATTTCAAAACCCAAGGGACCAACTAAATGCAATTCTGTCCGCGTTGCGGCGCAAGTACGGGCAATATTCCCCGTATTTGGCGGAATTTGCGGATTGATTAAAACCACTCGTAAAATCGCTTCAGTCATCAGTAATCAGTAATCAGTTATCGGTTATCGGTTATCAGTTCACTGTTCACGGCAAAAAACTCCCCACCTCTCAATTCATAATTGATAATTTAAATTTATAATTCCCACTTCCCATCTCCCTTGGGTGAGGACTAACTATACTAGATTCTGCCCCACCCTAGTCAAACTTATTTTAATTTAATTGGTATAACTATCCATACTCAACGGGACTAAATCGCCATGGATGGTCAAACCTAACAACATTGTTGCATTAGCGGGGATTAAATTGCCTGTAAGAGCGCAAATCTCATTTTTTCTAGCTGTAGCGTTAAATACTGCCCTTATATCACCAGCACAAAACTGAGGTCGATAATCTCCTGATTTCTGCTGAACGAAATTCCATAGGACATCACGAATGAGTGCTTGATAACCTTGATTGCCAGAAATCTCTTTCAGCTTGTCTTTGAGGACTCTTTCCAGACGAATGCTGGTGACTTCCATCTCGGTAGTGGTGGTGCGTGTGATTGTCCGCATAATTTTTTTTCTCCCAAATACTAAACATATTGGTGCTACAAGTGTAGTATAAGAAAGATACCTTTAACAAGCACAACCGACGAAACCATCACCTCTGTTGCTCTTTTATTGTTACCTCTAAGGGGAAACCGCATCTAGTCAGAATCCTAATTTTAGTTTATAGCCTATTTATTAAGAAAATTTTAGGTAGAATGCGTTAGGTAATCTCTTATTTTTAGGAAAAAAATCAAGCTCTCGTTAAGGAACGTATATTCAATTAGTAAAACTTATTACATAAAGGACAAGAGAGCCATTTATTCTCCTTATTTACGTTATTATTGGTCAAGTAAACCGTCTTTAATTTCCCTTCTGATCTCATCTAAGTATTGGGAAGCTTGCTGATAATTAGTATGTTCTTGATCGTTTATTTCTACACCTTCTGCTAGTTTTAATACTGATGTATGATTGGGATCAATAAATTTTGGGATCGGTAATTTAATCGGGATAACTTGATGATTAGAAAAATAGGTGGCAAAATCAAAATAACCTAATTTAGAATCAAAAACAATCCATTCTTTGTCAATTAATTGTAGCTTAGGATCTTTGACATCAAAAGCGTATAAAAAGGCGGCAGCATAAAAACCAGCATAATATAAAAAGTCATCATTATTGCTGATGCTAAACCTGAAAGCACCAGAAGCTGTAGTGGGATGACCAGGACATATATGAGGTATAAATTCTTCTCTAGAATGATATTTTTTTATTTTTTCTAACACATAACTATCGTATTTAGGACGAAAACAACATACGGTATGACCATAGACAGACGTTAAAAAAAAGCTATCTCCTTTATATCTAAATCCCAAGGAACACTCATCATAACTTAAATCAACCATATCTCCTCCCTCTCCATAGTCTCTATTGTTAGAAGTTTTCTTGTAATAGAAGCTATAATGAATATGTCCATCCGTGCCATTATATTCTTTTTTTCGGAGACGAATAGCATTGATTAATTTAATCCAGTCAGACTTGAGCATAAACAGCAATACCATTGATCAAATAATTAACTATTATTATAGCAGTTATCTTAACGGTGAGATAAAAAGTTTTGGTTTTGGGGAGCCAGTCGTCGGTCGTCAATACCAAATTAGTTTATACTTCATCTTTATAAGAAACGCTGTAATATACCCAAATCCCTAGAAAAAATTGTTATTGTTCCTCAGATTGACAATAAATCTAATTGTCTCCCCTGTAGTTCTTTAAACCTGATATTTTCTTGAGAATCTCTGGATAAATCTAAAGCTTTAATCACTTCTTTTGCCACCGCTTCTACTACAGGAATAGCCACAGAATTACCGAACTGTTTATAAGCTTGGACATCGCTAACAACAATCTGAAAACTATCGGGAAATCCCTGTAATCTTGCCCATTCTCTGGGAGTCATTCTGCGGACGAATAACTTATTTACCTCTCCCTTGATGCGAGTAACGGGAGTAAAATTAGTCAGTCTTTGATCGATAACTAAATTTCTTTCTTTTCCCATACCTCCCACCACAATAGCATTAGCGATCCCATCGGGAGAAATAATCTCATAACCGAACCCATTACCTTTATTTTGGTGTCTGGCCCTGTGTTTAAACAAGGTTTCTAAATACTGATTAGAGAGATAATATTTAACGCTGACTTCCTTTTCTTCTAGGATATCTTCGAGACAAGTTTCTTGCTGGGTTGGTTGAGGATAGGAAAAATGGTAAATATTTAAATCTTCTCGAAAACCGACGATAAAAATTCGGGGACGGTTTTGAGGAACCCCAAAATATCTGGCATTTAAAATCTGGGGACTAGGGACAAAATAATGCAAATCCTTTTCTAATATATCTAAAATAGTTTTTAAAGTTTTACCTCGATCATGATGGACTAAACCCTGGACATTTTCTAAGATAAAAGCTTTCGGTTTCTTTTCGTGTAATATCCGGGCAACTTCAAAAAATAAGGTTCCGCGTGCATCTTCAAAACCGTGTTTTCTGCCAGCGATACTAAACGCTTGACAGGGAAAACCGCCGCAGAGTATATCATGATCGGGGACAGTTTTTACCTCTAATTTTCTGATGTCTTGATTATCGGGTAAATGACCATAGTTAGCCAAGTAAACCTTTTGGGAGTGAGGATCGATTTCCGAGGAAAAAACGCATTGACAACCGAGATTCTCTAGAGCGATTCTAAATCCTCCTATACCGGCAAATAAATCAATAAAAGTCCACATATTTTCTCTATTCTAAGCTTTTGTTTTGATCCCAGAGACGATATTAAACCGGCTACCTTAGATTTTAGTATAAATGCTCGCATCTTTTTCCTCGCCAAAAAAATCAGGAGCAGAATTTCCACTCCTGATAACCTATTCACTTTAGACTTGCCAATTTATTGGAATATACTGGCAACTTTGGCGCTTACGTCGGGTTGAGTTTCAGCGTAGATATTTTGACGAGTAGCGGCGATTTCTGTGTAAGCTTGACGCACTTCCGAGTTAACTGCCACCGTTTTCACATCGTACATACGGGTAGCGAGTTGGGGATAGAAACCGATAGCGACAATCAAAGCGAGGAAAGAGACAGCGATAAAGATTTCTCTGGGTTTAGCGTCAATATATTCTGATTCGTCAGGAAGGACACAGCTAGTACCAAAACAAACTGCCTGTTCGTTACTTTTGTTGGGGGTAATGTTAGTAATATCGCAGGAAGAACCATCTCCGTAGAAAACTTGACGGAGCATGGAGAGTAGATAAATGGGGGTGAGGATTAAACCAACGGAAGCGAGGAAGACAGTCACAACCCGGAAGGTTTGGCTATAAACGTCACTGCTAGTGACACCGATAAACACAGTAATTTCACTGGCAAAACCGCTCATTCCGGGTAACGCTAGGGAAGCCATGGCGCCGGCAGTAAAGAGAGCGAATACTTTCGGCATCGCTTGAGCAATCCCACCCATCTCGTTTAAAGCTAAGGTATGGGTGCGGTCATAGGTGACACCAGCAAGGAAGAATAAGACGGCGGCAATTAAACCATGGGAGAGCATTTGTAACATAGCGCCGCTAATACCCACATCGGTGAAGGAAGCAATCCCTAAAAGGACGAATCCCATGTGTGAAACCGAGGAATAAGCGAGACGGCGTTTCATGTTTTGTTGACCGAAGGAAGCGAAAGCACCGTAGATAATATTAACGACACCGAGAATCGCTAGAATCGGAGCAAAGTAGATGTGTGCATCGGGTAGAAGGCCCATATTAAGGCGGATTAAACCGTAACCACCCATTTTGAGGAGAACACCAGCGAGTATCATCGATACAGGTGCAGAAGCTTCACCGTGAGCATCGGGGAGCCAAGTATGGAGGGGGAAGATGGCGAGTTTGACCCCGAAAGCGATTAATAAACCAGCGTAAAGGAATAATTCTAAAGCGAGGGGATAATCTTTAAATCCTAATTCCGCCATGTCAAAGGTCATCGTACCACCACCGTAAAGGGCCATGGCTAGACCAGCAACGAGGATGAAGATAGAAGCGGCGGCGGTGTAGAGTAAGAATTTAGTGGCGGCATAACGACGTTTTTGTCCACCCCAGATGGAAACGAGTAGATAAACGGGAATTAACTCGATTTCCCACATTAAAAAGAATAATAATAAGTCTTGGGCGACGAAAACACCAATCTGAGCGGCGTAGAGCAACAGCATCAGGAAGTAGAATAAACGGGGTTTACGGTCCACTTGCCATGCGGCCAAGATAGAAAGGGTTGTCACCAATCCTGCTAATAAAACTAACGGTGCCGAGATACCATCCACCGACACCGCCCAACTTAAACCAATTTGGGGAACCCAATCGATTTTTTCTACTAATTGTAGGTTGGGGTTGCTTAAATCATATTTTTGTAAAAAGACGTAACACATTAATATAAAGTCTGCTAGTCCGACTCCAAGAGCAAACCAACGAACGGTTTTTCCTTCCTTGTCGGGGATTACAGGGATTAGGAAGGAGGAAAGCAAGGGGAGCAAAATGATGGCAGTGAGCCAGGGGAAGTTAGCCGTTAGCATGGCAGTAAGAAAAAATACCTATTTCGTTATGTGTTCATTTTATGCGACTTTGTAAAATTTTGTGAATATTTTTTCTCCTACCTTTACCATAGGATTTTATCTATAGTTGCCGCATCATCATCGATTAACCCAAATAGGCCTGTTTGACCCGCTCATCCCTGAGTAAATCCCCGGCTTCTCCCGCAATAGTCAAGCGTCCCGCTTCCAAAACATAGCCGCGATTGGCAGTTTCTAGGGCTAAATTAGCGTTTTGTTCCACTAACAGGATAGTTACTCCCGATTCGTTTAATTTACGGATGATACTGAATATTTCTCGCACTATCTGCGGCGCTAGTCCTAAACTGGGTTCGTCTAGTAACAATAACTTGGGACGACTCATTAAAGCTCTGGCGATCGCAAGCATCTGCTGTTCCCCACCGCTTAGGGTTCCCGCTAACTGCTCTCGGCGCTCCGATAGTCGGGGAAACAGTTGCCACTGCTCTTCGATATCGCTTTTTACTCCTAGGCGATCGCTCCTCGTATAGGCACCTAACTGCAAATTTGTCAAGACTGTTTGACGAGCTAAGATTCTTCTACCTTCCGGACTATGGGCAATTCCCCGTTTAACGATTTCATGGGGCGGTAAATGGGTAATATCTTGACCCTGATAAATTATTCGCCCGGTCTTTGCCGTTAAAAGCCGAGATATCGTCTTTAGAGTCGTCGTTTTTCCTGCTCCGTTCGCTCCAATGAGGGTGACAATTTCCCCCGTTTCTACCCTTAAGCTGACCTGCTGTAATGCCTTTATTCCGCCATAATTAACCGATAAATCGTTAATTTCTAACATAAACCCCGTCAAATCCCAATAGGATCACTATAGCAGTGATCACTGCCATAGTGATCACTGATTATCTGCCTAAAACTTCCAAGACCACTGGGGCAACTCCCGACTGGAAGACACCGATAATCGCTGCCGCACCTCTGGAGAGGTCGATGACGCGACCACCAGTAAACGGACCGCGATCGTTAATTCTGACCACCACCGAGCGCCCATTACGCAGATTAGTTACCCTAACCCTAGTGCCGAAAGGTAGATAGCGATGAGCGGCAGTTAAACCACCAGAGTTAAAAGTCTCACCACTAGCGGTGCGACGACCGTGGAAACCAGGACCATACCAAGAGGCCATTCCCCGTTTACGGGGGCGACTGCTGGTTTTTGTCCCCTGGGTTGTTTTTGGCTTCTCTGCTGGTGTCACTGAGGCAGGATTGCTGGCCGGGGCCGGTTTGACTTGATTGGGTTGTGATTGGGGTTGTATCGTCGAAGGAATGGCCTCTTGGGTTCGGGGTGTAACGCTTGCCGGGACGGTATTTTCTTTGTCCACTAGGGACTCCAAAGTTTTTAGAATTTCGTTAGCATTATCTTGAACCGAACGTGATACTTTAATATCTGAATCGGATGTTCGACTATTAGAAAAAGCGGACAGAACGGTTTGAGTAGTTGACTCGATAACAGTTTGACGACCTACGCTAATATCCGTCAAGCTGTTGCTGTGTCCTGCTGTCTGGGAACAAATTATCGAGGCTGTAGTCCCCACTACCGTAAGGGCGGTTACGGCTTGTAGTTTGTTGATCAGTTGTTTATTCATAGACTTTCTTATTGTGCGTTAGCAAGTTCCCAATGCAAAGCTGAAGGAATTTGCTAACATTCCTTTTTGCTTGCAAAGCTAACTTGGTTGCGTTCTGTTCAACCCTATCACGGAAAATTGGTTGGTCATTACGAGAATTTATATCGTTATCGGGCAAGAGAATCAAAAATTTAAATAAAGGGTTGACTTGCGCTAAGAACCAAGTTAAGATGGGGGGTTTTTAATTTTTTGTCTCCTAGAGGGGGTCAAGGTTAGGAAAACTTGGGGAATTAGTGAAATTTCCAAAGGTAATAATGCTAGTATTGACAAGGCTTTCAAGGATTATCAGCCCCCCCGATTTCCCTCTATAGCTGCAGATAATAGTTAATAAAACTGTTTTCTTCGCTACAAAAAACCAGATTTTTAAGATCAATGTTAAATCGGACTAAGGATCAAAGATTAAAAATTATAATAGGGGCTTGACAAGGAACTAAAAATAAGGTGTTATTAGCCAAACTTAACAACGTAATCAGAAATGCTGATACAGGCTAATAATAAATCCTGTTTAAAAGGGATAGGGAAGTGGGGAAGTGGGGAAGTGGGGAGTATTTTGCTGTGAACAGTGAACTGAAAACCCGCATCTGAATACTGAATACTCACTCCTAACCCCACGAAACGCTTTTTCGACAAACCCTATATACCTGAACTTCCCCCATACATATATACCACAATAGCTGAAAACCCTTATCCATCAATGGATGCACCCCCTTAACTTATCTTAATGTACCCATGTAATTTGTAACATTTCTTAATGGACAAGAATTCTCTCCCTTTGCTAGAATGATAGCCATGTATATAGAAAAAGTTCCTAACCGTAATTCCCCCCCGCCGTTCTTCTTCGGGAGTCCTACCGAGAAGGAGATCAAGTCAAAAAAAGAACCCTGGCCAATATCTCAAAATTACCCGATGATATTATCGACAATCTGAAACTGGCTCTTAAAGGGGCAACACTGTCCATGAATGAAGGCATTCCCAATCATTTTGAAGTGATTAGAAGTCTTCCTCATGGTCATGTGATGGCTATTTTAGAGACGATTAAAAAATTAGGTTTAGAT
>NZ_JAPZSS010000085.1:0-19007 GCF_027532015.1 Microcystis sp. LE19-131.1A
AAGCGTCTTAATAAACTGAATAGAAGAAAGTCGAAAAAGTTTAAGAGAGGACAAAAGCAGTCTAATAACTACAAAAAAGCTAGTCAAAAATACGCCAAGGGACATTTAAAAGTAAGTAGGCAACGAGAAGAGTTTGCTAAAAAATTGGCACTCCGTTTAATTCAGTCAAACGACTTGATAGCCCAGGTCGATTTAAAAGTCAAGAACCTTGTGCGTAATCGAAAACTAGCTAAGAGTATTAATGATGCTGGTTGGTCACAATTGAGAAAATGGATTGAGTATTTTGGCATTAAATACGGCAGATTAACTATTGCAGTTAATCCCGCCTATACCAGTCAAGAATGCCTTAATTGTGGTCGGTTAATCCAAAAGTCTCTATCAGTTAGAACTCATGTTTGTTCCTGCGGATATGTGGAAGATAGAGACAAAATGGCGGCCTTGAATATACTCAAAAAAGCTACGATAGGGCATATCGGAAGCTGGTCGTCAGACCTAAACGCTTGGGGAGATTTAAGCTCTATCTTGGTTGGTAGCAATACCTGTCAAGACAACTTGAGTCAGTGAACCAAGAATCCCTCGCTTTTAGCGATGGGAGTGTCAATAATCCCCAACCCCTGAAATTAACCTTAAGTGGGTGGGTGGAATTAAATAGAAGATGAACGTAGGTTGGGTTGAAGCATGAAACCCAACACCCGCTCATGTTACGCTACCGCTAACCCATCCGACAAATAATTGTGCCTCCCTACTTAACTTGATTAATTCTGCATCTATATCTATGAAAAGGCGAGATTTTATCTTATCGGCGGGGACAAGTTTCTTAACCGTGGCAGTAGGCTCAGTTTTAGCGGAAACTAAACCCAAACCAACTAACCCCACTCCCGCTCAAAAACCCGATGATTCCCTCTTAGTTCAATGGTTGGGTCATAGTTGCTTTTTATTCACCGGAGGAGGACAAAGAGTCCTAGTTAATCCTTTCCGGGCCATTGGTTGTACGGCGGGTTTTCCTTTGCCAAAAGTAGAAGCAGATATCGTTTTAATTAGTAGTCAACTGTGGGATGAAGGGGCTGCCGAGGGTTTACCCGGTAATCCGAAAATTTTGTTTGAGCCGGGGGCCTACGATCTGGGTAAATTAAAATTCCAGGGTATTAGTATCGCCCATGATCGCATGGGAGGGCAACGTTTCGGCATGAATGTGGCCTGGCGTTGGACCCAAGCGGGGATTAGTATTGTCCATTTAGGGGGGGCAGCAGCCCCGCTCGAATTAGAACAAAGAATTCTGCTGGGTTCGCCGGATTTAGCTTTTATTCCCGTGGGAGGTGGTCCAAAAAATTATAATCCCCAAGAGGCAAAACAGGCGATCGAAGTTTTACAACCGCGAATAGCTGTCCCGACGCAATACTTCACCAGTGCCGCCGATAAAAATGCCTGTGAATTGGTGTCTGTAGATGAGTTTCTCAAGTTAGTCAAGGATAAAAATATCCGTTTAATCGGGGACAATAAATTACGGATTCGTGCCGCCGATTTACCGAAAAAAGGGACGCTCATTCGCGTGTTTGACTACCGCAATCTGTTAGAGAAATCCTAACTTTTAGGAGCCATTGACCTAGGCCTGCTTTAGAGCATCTCCTAGTTCTCTAAAAATTGCTTTAACAATCTTATTAAAAATGTTTTTGCTGAAAGAATCTCGCTCTTTTTTTAGACAGGGATGGACAATTGCAGTTTTACTAATTGCCCTGCTTGTTTCCCTGCCAATTTTATCGGTGGCCAGTAGTTTATTAACTAATTCCAGTCAAGTCTGGCAACATCTGATCGAAACTGTTCTCTGGGATTATCTAGTTAATTCTTTTTGGTTAATGGGTGGGGTGGGTAGCGGTGTTTTAATCATCGGTGTTGGCACTGCTTGGTTAATAACGATGTGTCAATTTCCCGGTCGTCAACAATTTCAATGGTTATTATTACTACCCCTTGCCGCTCCTGCCTATCTCTTGGCCTATACTTATACCAATATGATGGACTATTTTGGTCCGGTGCAGACGTTCTTAAGAATTCTTTTCGCTTGGAATAGTGTCGAAGATTATTGGTTTCCTAATATCCGTTCTCTTTGGGGGGGGATTCTGATGTTAATACTGGTGCTTTATCCCTACGTTTATCTGTTAGCAAGGGTCGGTTTTTTAGAACAATCTGTCTGCACAGTGGAAGCAAGTCGCTCCTTGGGATGTAACCCTTGGCGCAGTTTTTTTACCGTCGCTTTACCCCTAACAAGACCGGCAATTATGGCAGGATTAGCCCTAGCTTTAATGGAAACTCTGAATGATTTTGGTACGGTGCAGTATTTCGGTATTAATGCTTTTACCACGGGGATTTATAATACTTGGTTCGGTATGGGCGATCGCATAGCAGCGGGACAGTTATCCACAGTTTTAATGGTATTTATCCTCGTTTTAGTTTTCCTTGAACAATCCTCCCGTCGTCAAGCTCGTTACTATGAAATGACCAATCGTTTCCAGTCACCGACTAAGTACGAACTAGGATTTGTTCGCAGTTTTTTGGCAATGATCTCCTGTTTTGTGCTGGTATTTCTGGGGTTTATTGCCCCTGCTTTTTATCTAGCTTATCTAGCCTTTAATCATGCCCAAGAAACTTTTAATAATGACTTTTTTAGTTTGTCACTAAACAGTTTTTTTCTGGCTAGTTTAAGCGCAATTATTGCGGTAGTTTTAGCTTTAATTCTCGCCTACGGGGAAAGACTTAATCCGAATAAAACTCTTAAGGGTTCTGTGCGGATTGCGGCCGCTGGTTATGCTATCCCCGGCATTGTTATCGCGGTGGGGGTTTTAATTCCTATCGGCAAATTAGATAACTTTTTCAATCAAGTATTAAATATCAATTTAATTCTGAGCGGCACGATTTTCTGTCTGATTTTTGCCTATATTGTCCGGTTTTTAGCCGTAGCTTTTTCCACGTTAGAATCGAGCTTAAGTAAAATTAAACCTAGTTTAGATGATGCTTCCCGCAGCCTTGGCTATGGCACTGGTGCCACTTTAATTAAAGTGCATATTCCTCTTTTGTCGGGGGGATTATTGACGGCGGCTATGTTAGTTTTTGTCGATGTGATGAAGGAATTACCCGCTACTTTGGTCCTAAGACCTTTTAATTTTGATACCCTAGCGGTGCGCGTTTATCAATACGCCAGTGATGAACGTTTGGTGGAAGCAGCAGCCCCGGCCCTGGCCATTGTCTTAGTGGGATTAATTCCGGTAATTTTTTTAAGTTGGCAAATTTCCCGACGGGCGATCGATTAAAGTGGTGGTCGATTCCTAGACCAGTTGGCGATCGGCCAGCAGCTTAGTTCTATAGTCTAGTACAAAATAATGTTACAGTTCTTGACAAGACTACTAGAGAGGGGGGGTGTCAGTGATAGGATTCCCTAAAACCCCTTTTCTTTATTTGTGTAGAGAGAACAACATCCTATGACAGAACTTTCTGGAAAAGCTCCCAAGTTCGGTGGCAGCACGGGCGGTTTACTCGCCAAAGCCGATCTGGAAGAAAAGTACGCCATCACCTGGACAAGCAGCAAAGAACAAGTCTTTGAAATGCCCACCGGTGGTGCCGCTATCATGAACGAAGGCGAAAATCTCCTCTATTTGGCCCGCAAAGAACAGGCGCTCGCTCTTGGTACCCAATTCCGGACGAAATTTAAGCCCAAAATCGAAGATTACAAAATCTATCGGATTTACCCCAGTGGTGAAGTGCAGTATCTCCACCCTGCTGATGGTGTCTTCCCCGAAAAAGTTAACGCTGGTCGTGAATTTTTCGGCAAAAAAGACCGCAATATCGGCAAAAACCCCGAACCAGCGACAATTAAGTTCTCTGGTGTCACTCCCTACGAAGCATAAATAAACCCTAAAATCGAGAGTGGGGAGTTAGATTTAGAAGCTATTTAGCCCCAAGATTTGACTTCCGACTCTCGATTTCTCTGATCGCAATCGGCTACAAGTGTTGTGCTGTCCGTTTCCTGAACCATCAAAATATGATCTTCCCCGACTTCGATCGCTTTCGTGAACTCGCCGGCCAAGGTAACTTTATTCCTGTCTATCAAGAATGGGTCGCTGACCTAGAAACACCCGTTTCGGCCTGGTATAAAGTTTGTGCCGATCAAGCCTACAATTTTTTATTAGAGTCGGTGGAAGGGGGCGAAACCTTGGGACGCTACAGCTTTTTAGGCGGCGATCCCGTCTGGGTATTGGAAGCGCGGGGAAACACCACCACCCAAACTTTTCGCAATGGTTCTCAAGAGATTTTTTCGGGGGATCCTTTCGAGATTTTAACCCAATGTTTAGACCCGATTGTGCCGGTTAAATTGCCGCAATTACCCGCCGGAATAGGGGGGTTATTTGGTTTTTGGGGTTATGAATTAATTAATTGGATTGAACCGCGAGTGCCTATTTATCCCGCTACGGATGCGGATCTACCGGATGGTATTTGGATGCAGGTGGATAATCTGATTATTTTCGATCAAGTTAAACGGAAAATCTGGGCGATAGCTTATGCCGATATCCGGGGTAATAATCCCGATTTAGAGGCCGCTTATCAAGCGGCCTGCGATCGAGTGACACAATTAGTTCTCAAGTTACGATTCCCCCTACCAACTAATGCCAAACCCCTGGAATTATTACCAGTTGGTCAGGGAAAAGAATTAGTCTATGAAAGCAATACAACTCAGGAAAAATTCTGTCAAAATGTCCTAAAAGCCAAGGATTATATCAAAGCGGGGGATATTTTTCAGGTGGTTATTTCCCAGCGTTTAAATGCCAATTATCATGGTCATCCCTTCGATTTATATCGTTCCTTGCGTCTGATTAATCCTTCTCCCTACATGGCTTTTTATAACTTTAAGGATTGGCAAATTATTGGCTCTAGTCCTGAAGTGATGGTTAAGGCAGAACGGGACGAATTAGGTAAAATAAGAGCTACGGTCAGACCAATTGCTGGAACCCGTCGCCGGGGACAAAACTTCGGTGAAGATCAAGCTTTAGCAATGGATTTACTGCAAGATCCCAAAGAAATTGCCGAGCATATTATGTTAGTGGATTTGGGTAGAAATGATCTAGGCCGGGTGTGCGATCGAGGTACGGTCAAAGTGGACGAATTAATGATAATTGAACGTTATTCCCACGTTATGCACATTGTTAGTAATGTGGTGGGGGATTTAGCAACCAATAAAAGTGCTTGGGATTTATTAAAAGCTTGTTTTCCGGCGGGAACTGTCAGTGGGGCCCCGAAAATTCGCGCTATGGAAATTATTCATGAATTGGAACCCTGTCGTCGTGGTCCCTATTCAGGGGTTTATGGTTACTACGATTTCGAGGGACAGTTAAATAGTGCCATCACAATTCGCACTATGATTGTTCGTCCCCAGGGTAATCAAAATTATCTGGTTTCTGTGCAAGCGGGAGCGGGGTTAGTAGCCGATTCTGAGCCGGAGAAAGAGTATGAAGAAACCCTCAACAAAGCCAGGGGTTTATTGGAGGCAATTCGCTGTTTAAGTTAGATTTTTTAGCCCAGGATCCTCCTCCTTTATTTAACCTCATGAGGAGGAAAAATATTTAATCGGTAGCGCTGGGGGAAACTCTGGTGCTGACAGAGTAGTCAACTTTATCCCTATTTCCATTAGTCACAGTAGTCATCTCTACCTCAGCGTTGGCATTCAAAATCACTTGACCACCACCCGCGCGAATACAGGCAAAAAAACCGTCCACAGTATCTGCGGGGATTCGGGTAAAACCCGTAGGACAATTGGGGTTATTAGCAGCCGCTGCTAACCTATCGGTGACGGGGGAAGGTATCCAAGAATTAATATCATAGTTGCCATCTTCGTCCAAGTTTGGACCATAGCGCCACAAGACTAGACCGGTCAAGCTATCTCCAGTCTGACTGTTTTGGGTATAGTAAACGATCTGTTCATTGAGCGGAGCCTGACCGGGATTGTTGGGGTCGGAAATTTGGAAAGCTAGAACTGCTCGCGCTCCTGTGGGTACTTGAGTACTCGTGATCGCAGCTTCAGAATCAGCGATAATTTTTGCCCGTCTCACTTCATCTGAAACAAACTCTAGAGTCCGATTAAGATTATTTTGGATTTCAGTACCGGCATTAGCTCGATAGTTACTTCTGAGCAGGTTAGTTACGCCAATTCCCGACACCGAGATGGCAATCAGCATCATCAAACTTGCCAGTAAAACTTCTGTAACCGAAAAACCAGCTTGTCGAACTGGTTGATGAGCTTGTCGAACCAACCGAGCGGATTTTTTTTGTAAACGGCCTAGGTGATTGATGTACCCTAAATAAAAACGCATAGCTTTAACCCGTGCCAATTTCTCTGTTCTGTACCCCCCTAAATATTTGGTATTTATTGCAGTCACAGAGGTTTTATTCAACTATCGGTCAATCAACTCAAAAGGTGTTTTCGGAAACCACTGAAAACTTACTACCACCTACTGCCTTCAAAATTTCCCTAGAAAACTCCCGATCAAAAATTTCTTGACCTAACTAACTTCACCACTAACCACATCATAGCCTAAAAAATCCCATAGATAGTAATTGAAGTGTGGCCAGAGAGCTGATTTTGTTCACAGCTATTATGGGAGTAAGTGGTTTTACAGCTAATTCCGTACATTTGTATTAGTATAATTGTTGACCCTCAAGGAGATAAGAGGGCCCAAGGACTGGTTACAATCAAGGATGAGTAATTTTTCGATCGATGTCATCTAAATAATCATGCGTCTCTTACACACCATGCTCCGGGTCAATAACTTGCAGGAATCTCTACAATTTTACTGCGATGTGCTAGGAATGAAGTTATTGCGCCGGAAAGACTATCCCAATGGTCAATTTACCCTCGCTTTCGTCGGTTATGGCGATGAGGCTAATCATGCTGTCATCGAACTGACCTATAATTGGGGAGTTGATCGCTACGAAGTCGGCAATGCTTACGGTCATATTGCCCTAGGCGTGGATGATATCTATAGCACCTGTGAGAAAATTCAATCTCTTGGTGGCAATGTCACCCGGGAACCAGGCCCGATGAAACACGGTTCTACGGTGATTGCTTTCGTGGAAGATCCTAATGGCTACAAGATCGAGTTAATTCAACTAGGAACCCAGGGTGCTGCCGTGACTACGGCTTAATCAAAAACTTATGTCTGTTGAAATTGAACGGAAATTTCTGGTTAAAGGGGATGACTGGCGATTGCTTGCGACTGGGAAGTTGTATCGTCAGGGATATATTCCTACCCAAGATGGATTGACAACCGTGCGGGTTCGTGTGGTTGGAGAGCGGGGTTATTTAACCATTAAAGGCAAGACTGAGGGCATTAGTCGCCAAGAATTCGAGTATGTAATTCCCCTAGAAGATGCGGTGCTTATGTTAGAAAACCTCTGTAAAAAACCTTTAATTGAAAAGATTCGTCATCGCATTTGTCTGGATAATTTAACTTGGGAAGTTGATGAATTTTTGGGAGATAATCAAGGTTTGATTATGGCTGAAATTGAGTTAGAACAAGAGGATCAAGTCATTACTATTCCCGATTGGATCGGGGAAGAAGTCACGGGAGATGAGCGATACTACAATATCAATTTACAGAAATTTCCCTATAAAATGTGGTGATTGTAGTATTAATTTACTCCCAGTTTAACTCTGGGTAGATAGGGCTTTTTCTGCTTCGTTTAGCTTATTCGTTACCCGTCGGAGAACGCCATTAATAAAACGATAACCTTCATCATCAGAATAACGTTTGGCTAATTCGATCGCCTCATTAATTGCTACTTTTTGAGGTATATCGAGATAGAGCATTTCTGCCACGGCAATTTGCAGGATATCCCGATCGATTCTCGGTAAACGATGCAGTTGCCAATCCACTAAAGCGCTGGTTAATTCCTGTTCAATTTCCGCACGACGACGATAGACTGTACCGATTAATTCTAGGGCATATTCCCGCACTTCGTACTGACTAGATAACTGGACAATTTCTGGAAAATCTATCACGGTTCCTAAACGATTAATGGCATTGTGGGTAAGAGAAATTGCCTCTTTTACCATAGTTTGGGCGCTTTTTAGATTTGTTGCCTTAGTATCACTAGCGAGAATCCGTTCATTACCACGACTAATTTCAGCAGCGGCGGTTTCTAAGGTTTCTTGAATTTCTAGGGTTAAGGTTCTAACTGCGACTAAAATTAAATCGTTTAAAGTTTGCTGTTCCAGGTTTTCAGGATTGCCTTTAATCTGACTTAAACTCAAAAGGGCAAGTTCTCGAGCAATGCGACGGGGTTGTTGACGGGGAGGCATAGAAGTTTAGAAGGAGAGGAAAGAAAATTATACAACTTTATTGATCGCTATTCGGTTGGGTTAATTTTTCTCGGCGATCAATTTTTGACTAACTTCTACTTTAGCATAAAAGCCGCCAAAGATTTAACTTTTCAAGTTTTAATGAGACAAAAGACAATATCTATCTTGAATCTCCCCTAATTTAGTCTCAGCTTCTTGAGCATTAATAGCTAATTGAGCAAACTCTAGAAAGCGTTTTAATTCCTTGCGTAATAAATTCCTTTCTACTTCCCAGGTTTCTCGATCTAAGGTGGGTGGCATAACGATCATATCAAATAAAGTGGCCTGTTTTTTATCGGGATGGGGGCGCAATATTCGCCCGCGACGCTGAATAAATTGGCGAGGATTACCACTACTAGCCAGAATGACTGCGTTTTGAATTGATGGCAGATCTACTCCCTCATCTAAACATCTAATTGCCACTAATCCTTGCAGATAACCCTCCTCAAATTGTTGGCGAATTTTTTCTCGTTCTTCTAGGGAAGTTTCTGCGGTGTAGGTAGCAACTCGATAACCTAATTGATTGCCTAATAAATGAGTAACTGCCTCTACCTGACGACGATAATTAGCCGTATAATTTTCTACATAACCATCCCCACAATAAAATAAAGTATGATCCGTATCTAAACGCTCTTGCATCAATTGTTGTAAAGCCTGTAATTTATTACTCGCTGAACCAATTAATCGCGATCTTTGCATTAGCAATGCTGTTAAATTTTCATTGCCATTTAAATTACTATTTTTCTGCAAAGTCCAGCCGATTTTCTGGGTCAATTTTGCGTATAATAAAGCCTCATTATCGGTTAATTCAACCAAGACTGGATGATAAAAATAATTAACTAAAGCACCTTTGCTAATAGCATCAGCTAGGGTAAATTCTGGTTGTAGAATTTGTCCAAAATAATCAAGAATAGCGTCGGTTCCTTCCTCATCAAAATATCTTTCAGGAGTGGCAGATAAAGCCAATCTTAGACCTAAAGAACGGGGTAATAATTCTTCTAATCGGGGGGAACCTAAATTATGGGCTTCATCACCAACGATTAAAGTTTTATCGGGAAAAAATTTGATTTGTGATTGAAACCCCTCGCTAATAAAAGTTGAGTTAGTAGTTAAAATAGTGACAAATTTTTGATTACCCGCTTGCACATTATATAATTCTGTGGATAGTTGACTTTGCCATGTGTGGACACTTTCGTAGGCTAAAATCGGTTTAAGATTAAATTTTTCCGCTTCTCGTTGCCATTGATTGACTAGGTGACGATAGGGACAAATTACTAATAATACCTGCAGTTCTATCGCTTCATAAAGTTCCATGGCAATAGCTAAAGCAGTAATGGTTTTACCGCTGCCGGTGGCCATTTTTAAAGTTCCTCGTCCCCGATTACGAAACCAACTGATAATCGCTGTATTTTGGTAGTCTCTCAACTCTAAATCGGGGGGAATCCTAGGAATACCAGAGGGATTAACTCGATAGAATCCTCGCAATTCAGCAACTTGCTTGATTTTGTGGGAACTGAGAAAATCCCTAGTTATTTTTTCCCAATCTATCCAGCAACTATTCATAGGACCTCTTGTAAAAATCAAAAATTGTTGTTAGGGTTAGTAGTCGGTCGTCAGGAGATTGTTTTTATTTATAGCGTTTCCTGTTCGCAAGAGGTTTATAATACTAAATCCTGTTTAAAAGGTATAGGATGGTGGGAAGTGGGAGAAACAATCCATAGCTTGGCAGTTTATCACAGTATTATAAATAGTTTTGGTATAAGTTTAAAAATAGCAAAAAGTCAAAAACCTAAAAACTAAAGGTTGCTCTTTATACAATTGGGATGGACTAAAAAGACCATCCCACAGCTATCAAACCACTCTTAACTGTTATCGTAGAAACCTAGACAATGATTAGAGGATAATTTACATGGTCGCTACTTCTTCTTTTTGGGGAGTATTTTGCCGAAGTTTTTCTTGATCTTGGCGACGTTTTTTAGCATAAAGTTGGATTGTCACTGCCATTAATACCACTAAAGCTACAATTAACCAAGTGGTCAAATCGAGGGGTAATTGGTTTTTAAATACTGCCAAAAGGACAATAACTACCAATAACAGGGTTGGTGCTTCATTTAAGGCCCGAAATTGCTGTCCCGTCCAATTACATTCCCCTTTTTCTAGCTTCTTCATGATGCGACCACAGTAGAAATGATAGAGCAGTAAAAGAGCCACAAAGGATAATTTAATATGTAACCATCCCGATTTTAAAATTTCTGGTTCTGTGGAGATTAAACCGATCGCCATGGCCACGGTGACAATCATCCCCGGTGTGGTAATGATATTGTAGAGTCGCTTCTCCATGATCTCGTATTGTGCTTTCAGAATAGCTTGTGCGGGTTCCGTTTCTGTTGCTGCCTCCGCATGATAGACAAACAAACGTACTAAATAAAATAGTCCCGCAAACCAAACAACTACCCCAATCAGGTGAAATGCTTTAAACCAATAGTAAGCCATAGTCTATATTGTGATGTGAGTCCCGAATTAATTAGTCTAAGAGTTATCCATGCTTTCCCAGACCATCCCTATACAAAAGTTTAGACGGAAAATGGGGATTGGGGAGCAGGGGGAAGGGAGAGGGGTGTAGGGTGTGGGGTGTGGGGAGCTTTTTCAGTAAACAATAAACTAAAAACTCACATCTGATAACTGATAACTGATAACTGTCTCCTAACCCAATGTTGGACAAAGATAAGCAAAAATTATTGATTAACTCCACAAACTTGAGAATATTTAAATTAACATTCCGCAATATTTACAAATTCTTAAAAATTAATTGAGAAAGATTTTTATTTAACAACGATGTTATGCTGGTTACAGCGATTTTACTGAATTTCATAATGGGTTTTTCTGTGCTTTTTTGGGCAGCAACGGTTGAAACCCTTGCCACACCTAGAAGGTGATCCTAATTAAGACAGGTAAATGAGTCAATTTCACCCATAACGATGATCTTTTTTTTGTGTAGTTTTATTGCAAAAAAAAAGTTTTTTTGACAAAAAGCACAAATTATGCTGCGGTCTAGCGGATTTCTAGCTGCGAGTAATTATGGGAGAGAAGGGAGCAAGGAGAGAAAGTTCGAGCATTTGTACTAAAAATTCTCATAGGCAGTTTAAATTCAGTACAACAAACCCTAATTATCTAAGAGCAAAGGTCGCAGAAAACCGCCATAATTCTCGTCATCCGTACCGATAAAGACTTCTACTTCACCTCTAGGAGATTCTCTGGTAGTCACCGCTTCCACTTTCGAGCCATCGATTTCTGCAATTTTTTGGGGATTAGGGGCAAGAATTAGGCTATTATCGGCTGTAACTTGACCGATACGGTAAACAGCACTTCTAAACACCCCCGCACTATCTGGATCGTAAGCAGAAGCTATGTAGATATTACCTTGCTTATCTACGGCTAAATCGGAGATGGGGCGAATATTTTTACCGCTACCAAAAGGACTCCGAAAAGTTACCGACTGAAATTCCCCGAATTTTAAGGGATTGAACGAGATATCCGTCCAGCGAATCTTTGTACTCTCTTGACTATCGGCCCGTTCTGCGTAGATAAATAGATAACGATCGCCTTGCCGACTAACAGCGATCGCCTCTACATTGTCCACCGCGATCGGCCAATTTATTTGCTCAACTATCTTGACTTTTTGCTGGCTGTATGCTGCTAAAAACAGTCTTTGAAAAGGTTTTTTCTCGCCACTTTCAGCCAACAAAAATAAGTTAGTTTGAGGAATATGAGTAATACTTTCGAGATCGTTACTCAATCCCTCTGGATTTGGCCAATCTACCCTTAAAACCTGCCATAATAGCGGTTTTTCCTGCGTAGGTAGCTGTAAAAGACTGAGTCTTGCTTGAGATGGATCACTTTTTTTGCCCTTATTTTTGGCATCGTGAACCCCTAGAAAAATATCTGCTTCCACCCAAGCTAAACCACTGAGATCTGGAAGATAAGTCTCCAGTCGTCTCGATTCTTGAGCAAAAGAGACTTGCGCGGCCGAAAAAAAGAAAATTAGCGTTAAAATACCCGAAAAAACTGTTTTTAATCGGCTATTCTTGCTAAAAAATGCTCTATTCTCTAACATCTCTTCCCTAACTCCCAATATCACTGATTAACTCCTCCACCACCCGATTTAAACCGACGGAATGGGAAGCCTTGCATAAAATGCGATCGCCTGAATCAATCACTTCCTTTAAACGATTAATTAAATCTGCGTGAGTTTGAAAACATTCGCAAGCGACCCCAGTAGCGGCCTCAGCAATAAACTTAGCTTCTGGGTCATCCACCAAGACAAACAAGCGATCTATGCCTAGTTTTTGCACCCTCTCACCGACTTGGCGATGTAATTGCTCCGAAAAAGACCCTAACTCCTTCATCGTGCCTAAAACAGCAAGATGACGCTGACCGGGGGTAGCTTTCAGTAAATCCAAGGCCGCTAACATTGATTCTAGACCGGCGTTATAGGTTTCATCGAGGAGTAGGATATCTGGCTCTAATTGGTAACGTTTGGCCCGACCACTGGGTAAATTAACTTTAATTCCCTGTTGCAAAGAAGTCCAATCGATGCCTAAAATTTTCGCTACAGCCAAGGCTGCCATAAAATTTAAAGCGTGATGACGACCAGATAAAGGTAAGTTAAAATCTAGTCCATTGACTCGTAAAGTAGTTAAATCCAGTAATTCCCCGACTATATCGCCGCCAGAGAAGCCATAGGTAATTGTTTCCCCCTGCCATACCCGTTTAGCTGTTTCCGTAAGTAAAGGGTGATCGTAGTTAAGAACAGCTATACTACCAGAAGGAGACTCGGACAATAACTCGCATTTAGCCTCTGCGATCGCCGATTCCGACCCTAAACGACCGATGTGAGCGGTTCCCACATTAGTAATCACTGCGATGGTCGGTTGGGCGATTTGAGCGAGCAGGGCAATTTCTCCTCGTCCCCGCATTCCCATCTCGATTACGGCACTATCGTGAGTTTCATCCAGTTCGAGGAGAGTTTTCGGCACTCCGATCTCATTGTTATAATTAGCCAGGGTTTTGTGTACCTTTCCCCGGGTTGCTAATAGGGAGGCGATTAATTCTTTAGTGGTGGTTTTTCCCACCGATCCCGTAATAGCAATCACGGGTATAGTAAATTGATTCCGCCACCAGTGGCCTAATTGCTGATAGGTTTCTAGGGTGTTCTGGACTAGGAATACAGGAATATTTTTAGAAGAATTTACCGAAACTGGCTGATCAACAATCAAGGCCGCTGCTCCTCTTTCGATAGCCATATCGATAAAATCATGACCATTAAAATTATCACCTTTTAAGGCTAAAAATGCTTGTCCTGACTCAATACTGCGGCTATCGGTATTAATGCCAGATACTAAACTATCGGGACTAAAACTTATGTCAGCTTTATCTTGTAAGGACAATAATTGAGCTAGTTGATTCAGGGATAAATGACAGGGCATAGACAGTAAAAATAATTAGAGTAAATTCCGAATAATCTGAAAGATAGATTGAGGTTTAACGGGGACTTAGATCAGATAAAATCGATTCTTCTTGGCTCTCTCAATCGCACCGTGTGCAATGTAGGGACGCAACGCTTGCGCCCATAATCTAATATTGTGAATATTTTTGACCCCATGTCCGAGAGAGCCAACTCGATGGCGTAGAATGACCCAAAATAGGGACAGCCTAAGAAGGGAGCATCTACTATCTAATCACAATTGACTCCTTTACAGCAGTTATCTGATCACCTCCGTAGGACTAGGGTTATTGCTCAACAGGTGGGGAGCGAGGATTAAAAAGTTAAGTAATCTCAACTTCTAGGCAATGACACCCCGGAGCTAGGGGATAATTAAACCATCGTCATTTAGGCTGCGTCTATCCGTGAAAATTATCGTTATCGGCAGTGGTGGTCGAGAACACGCTCTAGCTTGGAAACTCCTACAATCGCCTCAAGTAGAACAAGTGTTCTGTATTCCAGGTAATGGGGGAACGGCAATTTTACCTCAATGTGAAAATATCCCCCTAGCAATGGAGGATTTTGCTGAAATTAGCCGTTTTGCCCAGGAAAATAGCGTCGATTTGGTGGTTGTCGGTCCAGAATATCCCCTCTCCCTCGGCATTACCGATTATCTTCTCGCCCAAGAAATTGCCGTTTTTGGCCCCACACAAACCGGGGCCTTAATTGAATCGAGCAAATCCTGGGCAAAAGAATTAATGAGCGAAGCCGGAGTTATCACCGCCACTTCCGAAACCTTTACCGATGCAGAATTAGCAAAAACTTATATCCGAGAGCAAGGAGCGCCAATTGTGGTGAAAGCCGACGGATTAGCCGCAGGAAAAGGGGTAATTGTCGCCGAAACCGTAGATATGGCCCTAGAAGCGATCGATGATCTTTTTACCAGTGGCTTTACTAAAGTCGTGGTGGAAGAATTCCTAGAGGGAGAAGAAGTGTCTATCCTCACCCTCACCGATGGGATCAGTTTTCGTTCCCTGCTACCCGCCCAAGATCACAAGCGGATCGGTGAAGGCGATACCGGCAAAAATACCGGCGGTATGGGAGTTTATGCCCCCGCACCCATAGCCACCGCCGCCATTATCGAAGCGGTGGACCGAGACATCCTCGCCCCCATCGTCGCCACCCTGCAAAAACGCGGCATTGACTATCGGGGAGTCCTCTACGCGGGTTTAATGATTTCCCCCGCCGGAGAGCCAAAAGTTCTCGAATTTAACTGTCGTTTTGGCGATCCCGAAACTCAAGCGGTTTTACCCCTACTGGAAACTGCCCTGGCACCGCTGCTGCTGGCTTGCGCTCAACAAAAATTAACTGATTTCCCCTCTTTACAATGGCGATCTGGTAGTGCCGTTTGTGTGGTGGCTGCCTCTGCTGGTTATCCCGACCACTACGAAAAAGGCCAGTTAATCACGGGAATTAAGGCAGCTGAAACCGCAGGGGCGATCGTTTTCCACGCCGGCACGGTTTTAAAACACGGCGATATCTTTACCGATGGCGGCCGGGTTTTGGGTGTCACTGCTATGGGAGCTAATTTTAATCAGGCGATCGAACTTGCCTATCAATCGGTGAACAGGATACACTTTCAGGGCATCTATTATCGTCGCGATATCGGCCACCGGGTAAGGGAAAAATAAGGGTCAGTATTGAGGCAGGGGTAAGGGGGTTTTGAGGATTAATTTATTAGCCAATTGCCCCTTTTTTCCGCCTCTCTGACCGAATGCTCACCTCTTTCTAGGGTAATCCCTAACAAAGGCGCATCTGATTTGTCAAAAAACCAGTAACTATTGATAAAATCATGAAACTGAATCGCCTAACCAAATTGCCATCCCTATGCGAATTTTGCTCTATTCTTATAACTATTATCCTGAACCGATCGGCATTGCTCCCCTAATGACAGAATTGGCGGAGGGATTGGTTAAAAGAGGTCATCAAGTTAGGGTTTTAACCGCCTTTCCTTGGTATCCTAATAGTGAAATCGATCCCGAATACCGAGGAAAAATCTATCTGGAAGAAGAACGAAATGGTGTTAAAATTCAACGTTCCTACGTTTGGGCGCGCCCCGAAAGAAGTTTAAAAAATCGAATTTTCTTTGAATTGAGCTTTGTTTTTTTGAGTTTCTTTCAGGCTCTCAAAGGTGAAAAACCCGATCTAATTTTCTTAACTGTCCCCGGATTACCCGTTTGCGTTCCCGCAGCTTTATTGAGTAAATTATATGGGGTACCGATTATTCTAAACTTACAGGATATTCTGCCCGATGCGGCAGTTCATGTGGGATTATTAACTAATCAGAAAATGATTAAGGTTTTTAGTGGTCTCGAAAAATTTGCCTACAAAAATGCCAGCAAAATCTCGGTTATTGCCGATGGTTTTACCAAAAACCTTCTAACTAAAAATGTGCCGAGTCAGAAAATTATTGAAATTCCTAATTGGGTGGATGTGAGCTTTATTAAACCTCTGCCGAAAAACAATAATTATTTCCGCCAAGAAAATCATCTTGAGGGCAAGTTTATTGTTTTATATTCTGGCAATATTGCCCTAACTCAACCCTTGGAAACTTTAATCGATGCCGCAGTTCACTTAGTTAATATTCCTGAGATTCAAGTGGTAATTGTTGGTAAAAAAGAGGCACTTGATCGCCTAGAAAAGTATCGCCAACAACAGGGGGCCAGTAATGTGCTTTTATTACCCTTTCAACCCCGGGAAAAATTACCAGAAATGTTAGCCGCCGCTGATGTGGGTATGGTGATGCAAAAACATAACGTGATTTCCTTTAATATGCCGTCCAAAATTCAGGTATTATTAGCTAGTGGCCGTGCTATTATTGCTTCTGTTCCCGCCGCTGGAACTGCTGCTAGGGCGATCGAGCGTAGTGGTGGTGGTTTGGTGGTTAATCCTGAAGATCCGGAGGCATTAGCTACGGCTATTTTAAAGCTATACAAAAACCCAGATTTAGCAACTATACTAGGAGAAAAAGGACGACAATACGCGGAGGAAAATTATGCCTTTGAAAAGACTTTGGATCAATACGAAAATCTTTTTTCTCAAGTAATTAGTTAATAATTAGGGTAAGTAGTTATAATTAAATTGAAGATAGATCCCCCCTTAATCCCCCCTTGATAAGGGGGGTATCTGACAATTTTTAATACCTACCTATAGGGAATAGGGGAATTTCAACTAAAACCCTAAAACCCTAAAACCCCATCAGCTAACCTCTAACTCCCACTTAACTATTTTCATGTTTGATAATTTCTCAAAAAAACTCCCCTGGCAAAGTCTCAAACAAGCGATCGCTTTTGTCTTAACAATTATTGCTTTAACTCCAGTGGTTACAGCTTTAATTTCTAGTGTTAATCAGCCCCAAATCCAATCGAATATTCAACTATATCAAACCAATCTCAACCTACAAGTCACGACTCTCAGCAGCGATGCTGACCCTAATAGCGAGGAATTTGCTAATCTTAAATTAATGCAAACTTCCCTGATCGGTGAAGATCCCTACAGCACTGCCGAGGAACAGTATTTATCAGCCCAGAAAAGTGCCAAAAAAACAATCACCGAACTAGAAAAATCAGCAGTTAATCCCGAACAAAAAAAATCTCTTGAGCGCGAAATCAATTCCTTAAAAGATTTAGAGCTAAAATTAAGTCTCATTCAAGCTAGTCAAGGTGACTTGGATTCAGCACGGCAAATCTGGCAAGACATCAAGGAAAAATCAGCATTTAAGAACTATAAGCCTGCTGTTTTAAAAAATGCGCTGCTGTTAGAGGGATTGTACAGTGAACCCCCCCAAATTGCTGCCGATGCTGAAGCGAGAATCGAGCGCAATTTTCAAGGATGGTTTCGTTATATCATTCTGGAAAAATTATATAGTCTCGAAAATCGTCAAGAGGATTTACTCGCTTTAGAGGAAGAACAGAGTGAAGTGGCGGCTAATGCCTTAATTAAACTAATTTTAGTGGCTTTGTTGCCTCTTATCGGCGGTTTAATCGGTTTTGTGCTGTTGATATTTTTATTAGTGCAGTGGCTGCTCCGTAAACAGCGATCGCTGCTCTTTCTAGATGATAGTCTCGCTTGGCAAACTAAGTGGGGAGGAGAAACCCTCTGGTGGGGAATAATTATCGGTTTCTTTTTCGTCGGACAAATTGTTTTACCGGTAATTTTCGGGATTTTATCGAGTTTCTTGAGTCTCAATCCCGAACAATTTAACCTAGAAGCTAAAGCAATATACGTTGTAGTTAGTTATTTAGCCTTAACAGTGAGCAGTTTATCGGTTTTATACCTAGCAATCAAGCCTTTTCGCCCTTTACCTCCCGATTGGTTTCGTTTTAAACTCTTTAGTCCTTGGCTTCTCTGGGGATTAGCCGGCTATTTTGTCGCTTTACCCCTGGTTATTATCGTTTCTTTGCTCAATCAACTAATTTGGCAAGGACAAGGAGGCAGTAACCCGCTGCTGACTTTAGCCCTAGAATCCCAGAATACCTTCGCTTTAATCTGTTTTGGCTTTACTGCTTCCCTTGCCGCTCCTTTTTTCGAGGAAATTGTCTTTCGCGGCTTTTTACTAGCTTCTTTGACTCGTTATCTGCCTGTTTGGGGTGCAATTGCGCTTAGTAGTTTGATTTTCGCCCTTGCTCACCAAAATTTGTCAGAAGTGCTGCCTTTAACCGTCCTAGGTTGTGTTCTTGGCTTTGTTTACACCCGCTCGAAAAATTTATTATCCTCGATGTTGGTTCATAGTCTCTGGAATGGTGGCACCCTGTTAAGTTTATTTTTATTGGGCAGCGGTGCGGGTTAAGTGAGGTCAAAAGTCTCTGGTTTTCGGGGTAGTCTAGGGATGATGACAAATACCGTCTAATTAATTATCAACCTATCTCTGTTGGACAAACCATGACTATCGCTCAAAGCTTACCCCTAGTGGAGTCTCATGTAAACCCCGAGATAATCTTCCCAGAAGGCGAATTTTGGAGTGATGAACCACCCTTGGAAAGTAACCTACATCTACAACAAATTATTTTATTAATTCAGTGTTTAGAATGGTGGTGGCGCGAGCGAGAAGATTATTTTGCCGCCGGCAATTTAACCATTTATTAC
>NZ_JAPZSS010000224.1:0-29785 GCF_027532015.1 Microcystis sp. LE19-131.1A
TCGGAAACCTCCGTCTCGGCGCTGATGTCGGGGGTGGTGGTAAAAGCTGGCATTTTTCCCCTCCTGCGCTGTGCTTTAATCCTAGAGGATTTGGATCCCCTAATTCGGCTTTTGGGGGTGCTAACGGCGATTTTTGGCGTATCCTATGCGGTGTTTGAAAAGGATAGCAAGCGGATGTTAGCCTTCCATACTATTTCCCAATTAGGTTTTATTTTAGCCGCCCCGGTAGTCAGTGGTTTTTATACCCTTACCCACGGTTTAGTTAAATCTTGCCTATTTCTGTTAGCGGGAGTTTTACCCAGCCGCAATTTTAAAGAATTACAGCAACAATCGATTCCTAATTCCCTCTGGATTGCCCTCGTGGTTGCTAGTTTTTCTATCTCTGGATTCCCCTTATTATCCGGTTTTGGGGCGAAAGCGTTAACGATGAAAAATTTAGTCCCCTGGCAAGAGATTATGATCAATCTTGTGGCGGTGGGGACGGCGATTTCCTTTGCTAAATTTATCTTTTTACCCCACGCGGGTGGCGAAAGTAAACAGAAGCTAACTATCGGTTTCTGGATAGCAATAATTCTACTCCTTGCCGCCCTATTTTTATCCAATGCCGTCTATGTGGAAGCTTATAATCTCCCCAATCTTATCAAAGCTTTAGCCGTCATCGGTGCCGGGTGGTGGTTATATCTGGTAGTTTTCAAAAAGTTATCCCTAAAATTATCACGAGCTTGGGAACAATTTGATAATATCGTCGGTATGATGAGTATAATGTTAGTTCTATTATTTTGGATGGTATTGGCATGATTGGACATATAATTCTGCGTTTAACTATGTGGTTTTTGCTCACCGCTAATTTTACCCCTGCTAATATTATGATCGGGGTGGCTATTGCTTTTCTTTTGCCCCGTAATTTCGCCTCTAGCGAAACTTTAGGCGATTGGTTAAAGGTAATAATTAAAGTCTTTATGGCTATTCCCCAAGCTTATAAAGAAGCGTTTGAAATTATCTTTCGTCCCCACAAGGAAGAAGAAATTATTTTAGAGAGAATTTCGGGTAAACGTTCACCCAGATTGGCTTTTTGGGATATATTTCTCATTACCTTTACCCCGAAAACTATCGTCACCGAATACAAGGAAAATGAGGGTTATGAAGTTCATGTAATTAAACGGAGTCAACAGGGATGAATATTGTTCTCATTGCCATGATTGTCGCCCTATTAATTCCCCTTTATGAAGTGGCAAGAAATGATGACATCTGGCAAAAAATGGCCGCCTTTGCCAGTGCTTCCAGTAAATCATCGATTATTATTCTAGTGGTGTCGGTTCTGCGGGATGATTGGATGATTGGAGTGGTAGCAGTGATTATTCTCAGTGTTGGTAATGCCGGTTTTATGTTATTAGCACAAATTCTTAAACGATTGAACGAATCATGATTGACATTTTCAGTTATATCTGCATCGCTATCGGAGTTTTTTTCTGGTTTTGGGGAACGGCGCATCTTTTAGACAAGCGCTCGGTATTATATAAATTACATGGTCTATCTGTCGCTGATACTTTGGGTTCGATGGCGATTATTTTCGGGCTACTTTTGAAAGTTCCCCAAAATTGGCCTTTATTATTATTGGCAATAATTTCCCTAGCAATTTGGAACACCATGTTAGGCTACGTTTTGGCTTATACTTCTAGCGATCGAGAGTAAAATTAAAGATGAATGAAAGTTATCTCTATGTTATTGTTGCCCTCTTGCCTTTAACTGCGGCGATGGTGATGTTACAATCTAATCCCTACCAAGCTTTAGTAATTCGCGGAGTTTTAGGGGCAATAGCAGCCTTAGTTTATGCTTTATTAGGGGCAGCAGATGTATCTTTAACCGAAGCTTTGATGGGAACCATGTTAGCTGTAACCCTCTACGCGGTGGCGATTCGTTCCTCTTTAGTGATGCGTTTAGGAGTAATTGCCGAGGAAACCGATACAGTTTTAGAACAGTTAAAAACTCAACTACAAACGGTTTTAAGTAAACGTTTTATGCGGTTAGAATTAGTTGCCTACAGTGATAAACAAGCTTTGCAACAGGCACTTATAGATAAGGATATTCATGCCGTCTGTATCCGTCAAGACAATCCAGAAACCATCCCCTACGAAACCACAATTAGATTACCCTATCTCTACGATATTTTTAAAAATGAATTAACGGCAGTCAACACGATTTTAACCTGTATTGAAACCCCCAAATTAGAGGAGAAACACTAATGAAATGGATTTATACTCTAGCCGCCATTGCCTTCGCTGTCAAAATGGTAATTATTCCCAATACTGCTTCCTCTATATTATCCCTAGACATTGTTGAATCCCTAGTGCGCGACGGCGGTGTTCCTAATGCGGTTTCGGTGGTTATTTTTCGTAATCGTCTCTACGATACCATCTATGAAGTGATTGTTTTTACCATTGCGATTATGGGGGCGAATTTTCTTTTAGCCACCGAAAAACCTGCCAGTAAAATCCATCAATTTACCGACCAACCTTCAATTATTTTAGCCCGTTTAGGGTCAACAATTGCCGCTTTAGTGGGCATTGAATTAGCTATCCGCGGACATTTAAGTCCGGGGGGAGGTTTTGCCGCTGGAGTCGCCGGAGGTACGGCAATTGGCTTAATAGCAATTACCTCGTCTCCCGAATGGATGCAAGCAATTTATCGCCGTTGGCAAGCGGCAACATGGGAGAAAATTTCCGTCTTAGTTTTTATTGTTTTAGCCGCCATTACTCTCTCAGGATTTGAGTTACCCCACGGGGAATTAGGGGCGCTATTTAGTGGGGGTATTTTACCGATACTAAACATTTTAGTCGCCGTTAAAGTAGCTTTAGGTTCTTGGGCAGTAATCCTCGTTTTTATCCGTTATCGCGGTTTATTGTGAGAGGTTAATATAGTCATTTCAATTAAGATTGAGAATATCAATGTCGGGGTAAGCGCATCTTAACAATCCTTGACAAAATGAACTTTATGTGAGTTGCTTACCCAGAGGACGATTCAAGCATATTTGAGTAGAATTTACCATCTCAATTGTTAAGCAAAAATAGACCAAATGGGTCGATTTCCTAACTATTCTAATCGACTGGTATCACTTGAAAGTCCCACGCGGATCACAAAATTGGCCAATTGTCAATAGCGCTTGAGACGCTTTCACCCTGCTCGCTTCCCCACTTCTCTCTCCCTAACCCCCAACAGCACAAATTAAGTTTTGTATCAAAAATTTGCTAATTTTGCTGTTATGTGCTATACAGTTACGCATCAAAACAGGATAGAAAAACGAGATTTTCTTAATTACCAGACATTTTCTCAAATTTTATGGCAACTCTCCCAGAGTCAAATTATCCTGAAAGAAATCCTCTCCTAGAAAATCCGACAAGACTCAGAGAAATTGTAGCCATTAATGCTTTTATCCTTGTATTAGGACTTCGATAATGAAAGAATTGGAGCGATACTATAAAGTTTTAGGGTTAGATCATGGGGCATCTCTCGATGAGATCAATCAAGCCTACAGAGATTTGGTGTTTATTTGGCATCCCGATCGCATTCCCAAAGATAATCAGCGTCTTTTGGAAAAAGCCACCGCTAAACTGCAAGAAATTAACCAAGCTAGGGAACAATTGCGGCAAATTCATCAAAATTCTCCTAAACGCTCCAATTCCGCCCCTAAAACTGAAACACAGCCCGCCCACGCCTATAAAACTGCTTCTCCCTATCAGCCTCACCCTAGCCAACCCAGCCAAAATTCCCAAACCCACAGTCATAAAACCCACAGTCAACAAACCCATAGTCAACACAGCCACTCCCAGAATAACCATCAGGTTCACAATCATGGCGCCTGGCGCCCTCACTATCGGGATTTAAACGGAGCCGATTTACAGGGAGCTAACCTGAAAGAAAAAGATCTCTCTAGTCGCAGTCTCATCGGGGCTGATTTAAGCCATGCCGACTTAAGCGATAGTTTCCTGCACAAAATTAACCTAGAAAAAGCTAATCTGTACAAAGCTAATCTTTTTCGCGCCAATCTCCTCGAAGCTAACCTTAAGGGCGCAAATTTACAGGAAGCCAATCTCATCGGGGCGGATTTAAGCGGGGCGGATCTGTCGGCGGCGGATTTACGCGGGGCAAAAATTGGCTTTGGTAAGCGTATTATGGTGAAATTAACCGGGGCAATTTTAACAGGAACAATTCTCCCCGATGGTTCGATTCATCAATGAATAACCTCCTGCTAATTTTGATTTTTCTTTAATAGGAACTATCACCTGATGGGCATTTATTACACAATCGCTGCTGTTTTTCTAGGGATGCAATTAGCTGCAGGAGAAAATTTAGCGGCGGCAAATCCTGATTTTCTCCAGCTGCAGAAAGCTTTAGAAAAACACAATTTCATCGTCAAAATTGCCCCGCCACCAGCACGAGGAGCCTACGGTTTATTTGATAGTAAAACTAGAATTATTTGGATTCATCCCCTAGTTTTTGACTTAGGTATTGCCCGACCAACATTAATTCATGAAGCTGTCCATGCCGCTCAACTTTGTCATGGAGGCAAAACAGTTAAAGCTCTTAATTTAGCCATAGAACCACCAGCAATGACCAGAAGATTTTTTATGAATTATCAGGGTTTTAGCAGACAAATCGAAGCCGAAGCCTATACTATTCAAGTTCAGCCCGATGGTCTAGATTTAGTGATTTCTTTACTGCAAAAATATTGTCCTTAGAAAACCTGTTCATAAATCTACCAATCCCGTTCTAATTCTTCGGCCACACGACGATAATCGGCGCTGGCTTCCTGGGCATTTTTACCGCGCCAATTGGTAATAGCAACCCCGTCTAAAACGGCTTTTTCGTGGGCCTTATAATTTCTGACAAAAGCATGACAAGCGGGAATACCTAATTCTAATAGAGTATTTTGTGCTTCTAAAGTTTCCTTAAGACTGCGAGAATCCACTTTTGTTAATAAAACCCGATAGGCAATTCCTAGGGGTTTAACTGCCGTGCGTACCGTGTCAATTAAAGCCATTAAATCCATCGGTGCGGGAGGAGTCGGTAAAATTAAATAATCTGATTCTGCTATTACTGCCGTAAGTAATTCGGAACGCAAAGCTGGTGGTGTGTCAATCACGATCAGATCATACTCGATAATTTGACGCAATTCTCCTAATTTCTCTGTATTAATTTGTTTGGCTAAATCAAATACCATACCCGCTTGATTTCTTTCTACCCACCAAGTGGAGGAACCCTGGGGATCCGCATCCACAAGCAAAACACGCTGATTCTGTCCCCAAATTGCCGCTAAATTAACCGCAGTGGTGGTTTTACCCACACCACCTTTACCGTTGACAACAGCGAGAATTTTTGGGCTATTAGGCTTTAATTGCGAGGTCATTTTCAGTTATCAGTTATCAGTTATCAGTTAAGTAAGTAGGCGTTAAAAGTTATCAGATGCCCCTCTTATTAAGGGGGTATCCCCCCGCCTACCGGCACCCCCCTTATCAAGGGGGGCAGGGGGGATCGAACCTAAAATCTATCTTCAATTTAATTATAACCAGCTACTTATCAGTTATCAGTTATCAGTTACCAGTTACCAGTTATCAGTTATCAGTTATCAGATTTGAGTTTTAAGTTCACTGATTACTGTTTACTGATTACTGATCACTGAATATAACTAACCAGAAAGTTTTTGATCTAAGATTTGGCTAGTTAATTTAGGATCGGCCTTACCGCCGCTTTTTTTCATGACTTGACCGACAAAAAATCCCTTAAGATTGGTTTTACCAGACCGGAATTTTTCTAACTCGCTTGGATGGGAGGCGATAATTTCCTCGATCAGTTTTTCGATCGCAGAAGTGTCAGAAATTTGTATTAATCCTTTCTTTTCCACCAGCGCTTTGGGTGAACCGCCTTCGGTGAGAAGTTCCGGTAAAATTTCCTTAGCAATTTTGCCACTAATTGTTCCCGTTTCAATCAGTTTAACTAATTCAGCTAAGTCTGACGCTTGCAGGGCAATTTCCGTGATCATCAGCTTATTATTATTCAAATAAGCGGCGATATCTTGACTGATCCAGTTAGCGACTAATTTCGCATTGGCCCCCGCAATTACGGCAGTTTCAAAATATTCGGCCACGGTGCGATCATCGGTCAAAACCCTGGCATCGTAGGGGGAAAGACCAAATTCTTCTTCATAACGACGACGTTTACGAGCGGGTAATTCCGGTAATTCTTCTGCCCAAGCTTTTAACTGTTCGGGGGAGACTTCTAGGGGGGGTAAATCCGGTTCGGGAAAATAGCGATAATCGCTAGAACCTTCTTTTTTCCGCATACTAATCGTCCGTTGAGTAGCTTCTTCCCAAAGACGGGTTTCCTGTACGATTAGTTCGCCATTTTCGATCGCTTCAATTTGTCGATCAATCTCGTATTCTATGGCTTTTTGGATAGCACTAAAGGAGTTCATATTTTTAATTTCTACCTTAGTCCCGAACTTTTTAGTGCCTTTTTTGCGAACAGAAATATTGACATCGCAGCGCAGGGAACCTTCCTGCATATTACCGTCACTGATGCCGAGATAACGCACTAAACGCCGTAATTCTTGGGCATATTCCGCCGCTTCGGCCCCGGTGCGTAAATCCGGTTCCGAGACGATCTCCAATAATGGTACACCTGTACGATTAAAATCCACGAGGGAATGGGTGGAACCGGAGAGACGTTCGCTGCCAGCATGAACCAGTTTTCCCGCGTCTTCTTCCATGTGCAGACGGGTAATGCCGATAATTTTGCGGCTAACTTCCTTAGTTTTTTTATCGACGATCTCGATTTCTAGTTGACCCTGTTCGACAATAGGGAGATCATACTGGGAAATTTGATAATTTTTCGGCAGGTCGGGATAAAAATACTGTTTGCGATCGAATTTGCTATGAGGTGTGATTTTACCATCGATAGCTAATCCCAGTTTAACGGCACTGGCCAGGACTTCTTGGTTAAGGACGGGTAATACCCCCGGATAACCCAAACAGATGGGACAGACGTTAGTATTGGGGGGACTATCGAAGTTGGTGGGACAGGAACAGAATATCTTGCTTCTGGTGTTGAGTTGACAGTGGGTTTCTAAACCGATAATTGCTTCGTATTCAGTGGCAGACATATTTTCTCGCTCTCGCCGACACAGGAATGATCTGTTTAATCATTATAGTCGCGATTCTGGATCATTCCCTCCCTTCATAAAACTTAATACTGTAGTTACTAATAACTTTATGCACCTTTAATATAGCTCAAAAAAGATAATTTATTCAACCAATGTCCGCCATTATTTTAATAATATCAAAGGTATAAAACAGGGAAGCTTATCGATAGTTTTTCACCGATAAACCTAGCTTTTCTAGTAGCGACCACCGACCAGCGACTCCCGAAAACGAAAACTTCCCACCTCACCATGAAGATAACCGACATAAATCGTAGCAAAAATTAACTTCTAGAGGCGGGATATTCGCTTAGTATAGAAACAGAGAGATTATGTCCAAGAACTGACCCCATAGCCGGACAAAAGCAATATAAGCGGCGAAAGTGAGCATTTTCTAGGCAAATATTGCCTTAGTAAGTAGGTGGATGTTAAAAATTGTCAGATACCTCCCTTATTAAGGGGGGATCGGCACCCCCCTTATCAAGGGGGGCAGGGGGGATCAAGGACAAAATCTATCTTCAATTTAATTGAAACCACTTACTTAATTGACGATTTTTACTTTTTACTTAATTTTATGTCTTTAACTCTCTCAGAACAACTCAAACGAGAACAATTATCCTACCCTCAAACTCTCCTCCATCATCTGCAAAAGTTACGGCATTTTGTAACAGTGGAAGGAGAGGAGAAATTGCAGCAGTGGAAAAACCTGATTGAAAAGGATAATTTTCAACCTAGCACCCGTAATTTAGCCTATTATCTCGCCCTGAGACAAGAAGATATCCGGGATTTACAATTAGCTTTAATGCCCTGGGGATTATCTTCCCTAGGCCGGATTGAATCGAAAGTTTTACCGACTCTCGATGCCGTAATTGCCACTTTAGGGGCGGTTTGTCATCAAGAAGCCTCATTATTACCCAAACATCCCCCTTTAGAGGCATTTTTCCAAGGAGATCAACTTTTAGCCTCCCATAGCGCCGAAGTTTTTGGTCTGTCTTCCCCCCGGCGTCGGGTGCGAATTATGGTGACAATGCCGACGGAGGCGGCAACCGACCCCGATTTTATCGCCCAATTACTGCGTTGCGGGATGGACTGTATTCGCATTAATTGCGCCCATGATGGACCCAAAGAGTGGCAGGGAATGATTGAAAATCTGCGCGAGGCAGTCAAAAATCCCGAAAATTTAGTCAATGGACATACCTGTAAAGTTTATATGGACTTAGCCGGTCCAAAAATCCGTTTAGAACAGATTTTAGCTCCCCAGTCCCAAACCAGACTATATCAAGGGGATTTTCTCCTCTTAACCACCCAACCGCCCCATACTGCCCATCCTCAGTATTTTCAGGCTAATTGTTCCCAACCGGAAATTATTCCCCAAATTCCCGTCGGGGCGAAAGTTTGGATTGATGATGGTCATATTGGGGCTGAAGTTATTGCCATAATGCCGGAAGGTCTTTTACTAAAAATTACCCACGCCAGGGAGAAAGGGGAAAAACTCAAAGCAGATAAGGGACTAAATTTCCCCGATACCGTCTTAAATATCGATCCTTTGACCGCAAAAGACCGGCAAGATTTAGATTTTATTGCCGAAAATGCCGATATTATCGGTTACTCTTTTGTACAAAAAGCCAGCGATATCGAGACACTACAGCTAGAGTTACAAAGTCGTTTGGGGGATGCTTGGCGACAAAAAGCAATTGTGGCCAAAATAGAAACACCTTTAGCCGTGAAAAATCTACCGGAATTAATCATCCATGCCGCCGGTAAACAACCTTTTGGGGTGATGATTGCCCGGGGTGATTTGGCCGTAGAAATTGGCTATCAAAGATTAGCAGAAATTCAAGAGGAAATTCTCTGGTTATGCGAAGCGGCCCATATTCCAGTAATTTGGGCTACCCAAGTCCTAGAAAATCTGGTCAAGAAAAGTATTCCCTCCCGGGCCGAGATTACCGATGCCGCTATGGCCGAAAGGGCCGAATGTGTCATGCTGAATAAGGGGGAATATATCCGCGAAGCGGTGACAATTCTCGATGATGTTTTACAAAGAATGCAGACCCACCAAGCTAAAAAAACGCCCCAATTACGCGCTCTCCATTCTTGGGTTTAGGCAGTTTCAGTTATCAGTTATCAGTTATCAGTTATCAGTTATCAGTTATCAGTTATCAGTTATCAGTTATCAGTTCACTGTTTACTGTTTACTGATCACTGAAAAAACTACCCACTCCCCCACACCTTGGCTCTTCTAGGTTCTGTGTGATAAGTTTAACTTACATAGGATCGATCTTTGTGTCCTTTGTGTCTTTGTGGTTCGCTCCACTCCCTCGCTAGGAGTAATGTATCTTAGAATACATTTTACCCACCAAACCTGGGAGAGCCACACCTTTTCAACAGGATTGAGAATCAGAGGCAAATTAACGCATATTATTGACCGCACCGCTAACCAAACCAGCGCTAACATAGCGACCATAACCATCAAGACGGTTTTGTTGAGCGATTCGGGAGGGATTATTGACGAGATCGGCAACTCCCACACCCATCATCACCACGGAGATAACTGCGATTAAGTAGTTACGGACAAAAGTTGGATTTTGGTGGCTGACTAACATGGTTGTTACCTCTCTTTCCTGTCGATAACCTTAGAATACGAGAGGGTTTGGGGTGATGTCAGTCCCATAATTCCGGGTGACAGAAGTGGAAAAAAGTGGAATCCACAGATAAGCTATGATTTTTTGTCGATTAGAATCGGTAAATAGGGAATCGGGAACAGGAAAAGGGCAATATTCGTCGCTTATATGGTTAAATAATCAGTAAATTGGCTAAAAACTGACATATTCTCCAGAATATGACCCTAGAAACAGCGATTATGACCATAAAATTTTTCTGGCCTTTAGTTTTAGGATTATCTATTGTTATTATTGACAATGGGCAATATTTGAGAGCAGAAACGGTAACTTTGAGCGCCAGTCAACGGCAACAACTGCGATCGCTAGATGCTAAGATTATTTTACCTAACTATATCCCCCCCGGATTTCGGGCCAGCGAGATTAAAATCCTCGCAGAAGAGGGGAAAGGATACGCAGTCCTCTTTGAAAATGCCGAGAATAGCTGTTTTTTGGTGGAAGGAATCGAAAACGCCAGGGGCGATGATGGTTTAGAATTAGAGGGAACCCTAGCACTCAATTCCCCACTATTTGGAGAAGGATACTGGCTTAATTATGGTACACCCAAAGACTCGGAATTAAGGCAACAATTCCCCGAACCCGATTTATATTCCGATTGGATGAAAATGGGAGAATATTTTTATCGTCTCAGTGGGGCATTAATTGCCCGGGAGGAGTATGATTATCCTAATTGCCGTCAAGATATTTCCCCATCGGAAGCGGTTAAAATAATCGAATCTTTTGGAGATAACAATTAAATTGAATTTATCTACAGTCATTTCTAATCTACAACAAAAAGGCAAGGAGCGGTTAGCTTGGTCTGATTTTTGTTGGTTAGGATTAGTAATAATTTTGGGACTGGTTATTAGGTTAACACAATTAACGAGCAAACCTCCCTGGACGGATGAATTTGCCACTATGGTTTTTAGTATTGGCAATAATTACCAGATAGTGCCGTTAAATCAAATAATTTCCCTAGACACTTTATTAGCACCTCTCCAGAGCAACCATCAGGCAACTATTGCCGATGTAATTAAATTAGTTATTCAGGAGGACAATCATCCACCTTTATATTTTATTTTCGCCTATTTCTGGAATAAATTATTCTTTGATCGGGGAGAATATGTATCTTTAGCAGGAATGCGATCGCTGGCAGTATTTTGGGGAGTTATTTCGATTCCTCTAATTTATTTTATCAGTAAATTGGTCTTTAAATCTGGCTCGATCGCTTTTCTGTCGGCGATTTTAATGGCGGTTTCTCCCTACGCGGTTTTTATCTCCCAAGAAGCGCGTCATTATACTTTAGCGGTTGTATTTGTCCTCATATCTTTAGGCTGTTTTCTGAGGGCAAGCAGCAAAATTATCGACCATAAGAGAATATCCCATACTTTGGTTTTTTTCTGGTTAATTGTCAACTGTCTAGGGTTATTAGTCCACTATTTTTTTAGTTTAACTATCCTCGCAGAAGCGATAACTTTATTATTGATTTTATTCAAGCAAATCAAACAAAAAAACTTTTGGATAACTAATTGGTGGCGTTTAAGTTTAGTTTTTTTAGGTAACTTGAGCTTTATTATTATTTGGTTTATCACGTTTGTACCCAAAGATTATGGCAATCAGATGACTGGTTGGATTCAGAGAGACAATGATAGTTTTTTAGCCGTAATTAGCCCCCTTTTTCAGTTACTGGGAACATTAATAACTATGCTTTCCCTGCTCCCCGTCGAATCAGAATCTTTAATAATTATCTTGATTTCTGGGGCAATAATGATCGGGTTTTTTCTCTGGATTATCCCACAATTAAAAACAGCGTGGCTAGACTCCTATAAACCAGAATTAGGCATTCTATCGGCATTTTTTCTCAGTTCAATTGCTATTTTCTTTGTCATCACTTATCTGCTTTCGATCGATATTACCCGGGGAGCTAGATATAGTTTTGTTTACTTTCCCTCGGTAATTTTAATTCTGGCAATTTTATTAGACAATTGTTGGCAAAGGCAGCAGAAAAGAATAGTAATTATTGTAATTATCATGGCTTTAGTTAGTTCCCTAAGTGTGACTTTTAATTTAGGCTATCGTAAGTATTATCGCCCAGATAAATTAGTTACCACTATCGAAAATAATAGCCGTTATCCGTTAGTAATTGCCACTAGCTATAGGAGTTTGGTGCAGGTGGGAGAAATGATGGGAATTGCTTGGGAATTTAACCAAAGATTTCCCGATAAAAACCCTAAGTTTATCTTAGTTAACCCAGAAGAAAAGCCAAATTTTAATCGGTCATCTTCTCCCCCTTTTGAATTATGGTTAATCAATTTCCATTCTTCAATAGATTTATCGGACTGTCAACCTTCAGAGTTGTCCTCCAATTATGTAACAGGTTATCAATATCAAAAGTTTCTCTGTGGGCGATCGATGGATTATAATAATAAAGTTAAGTAGGGCTATTAACTATGATTATTTGGGTAAATGAACAGATTGATCCCTGTGGTTTAGTACAAGCTTGTATTGCCTGTCAAGACGAACAAGCGGCAAAAGATTGTCATCAAAGTTGGTTAACCAATCTTACGGACGAACAAAAACAAGCGGGGTGGGTAGCAGTTTTAAGAACCGTAGAATCCTGGGATGATGTACCAGTAAATGCTCTGAAGTTAAGTTATTAACTAGGGTTTGCGGCAAAAAGTTTTGCGTGGGTGTGGGGTGTTTTTAAAGTTGAATGGGGAGTTAATCCCACTATTAACAATGTCAATCGATGACAAAATTTTGGCTGCCAGAGCTTTGAGAGCAAAAACAGGCGAAAAGACAGAAGAGAAAGGAGATATCTGGCTAAAATAACGTCAGTTCCGGTTAAGCAGATTGTGCCATGACTTTCAGGAAAGAATAGGACTGACTGGCTAAGGTAAAATTAGGGTTTCGGCTTATCTTGAACTGAGGTTAAAATAAAAAATATTTCAGTTATCAATTTTTCATGAATATCAGACAAGAAATCACTTTATTGATGATGTGCATGGCATTTTCGAGTACATTTTTCGGTGAGGTTTTCGCTGCTCCACGTCTTGACTGGCACAGTGCCGATTTTGAAGGTCTGCGAGTAATTGCCGAGTCAGCTTGGAAGACCGAATACGAAGCAAAGAAACGCGGGGAAGAACTACACTTCAAATATGGATTTCAAAATCTGGGTATTCTTTGGATTCCTTACTATAGTAATCTATCGGGAAAATCGCTCTATCAAACAATTATCGTTCCAGAGGGCAATTGTGATCGATTTTTACAAGAGAATATTCGACGAATCAATCGCGATGCCTACTGCTTTACACCCAGTAATCGTGGTTTAGCTCCCAACCGTCGAGGTGGTCGTATTTTCTAATTTTATATCTCCATGGCTGTGGTAATTCTCAACTCAATTTTAGAGTGAGCAAGAAGGCTAAAGCCTAAAATAAAAAAGAGGGCAGGTTTTACCCCACCCTTTGGTCTTATTTTAAACGAATTACTAACCGGCGATCGGGTTCCACGCCGCGACTTTCCGTGGTTAAATCGTTTTCTTCCTGAAAAAAGGCATGGATTTGGCGACGTTCCGCCGAAGATAGGGCTTTTAATTCTATTTCCTGTCCTGTTTGCCGCACTTGCGTCGCCGCTTGATTAACCCAGTCGAAAAGTTCTGACTGTCTTTGTTGACGATAGCCATTGATTTCGACAATATAGAACTGATGTTCTGCCGACTCGACACCAATATTCAGAATCGTATTAGCTAGGGATTGAATCGCATCCAGTCCCTCACCCTTGTTAGCGAGGAGAAGTTCCACTTGTTGGGGACTCAATTGACTGCTATCAATAATTAACCAACAGGAGGAAGGTCTAGTTCCCAATTCCTGCACTCCAATCTGGACATCTGTGGGCATGGCCATCAACTTTAGCAGTTTTTCCAGCCATTGTTTAGCTTTCTCGCTATTTTGCTCCCATATACTCATTACGATGTTTTTTCCTTTTTCTTGCTAGAACGTTTTTCAAAGGGGAGAGCATCGCGGGATTTTTCCGTTTTTTCCTGTTCCGCTACCAATTTTTGCAGGTTTTCCGGTAAAGGTTCCCGCATCAAAATCACCGTTTGAATAGTTTGGAAGATGTTCGCGGTTAAGATATACATCAATACCCCCGCCGGTAAGGGGAAAAACAGGAACATCATACTAAAAATTATCGGGGTGATTTTATTCACCGTTTGCTGTTGTTGGGCTGCTCCCCCCGAAGGAGCGCCGGCGCCGGATAACTCTTGGTTAACATAGATACTAATACCGAAAGCGATCACCATCGCCAAGATATCCCAGTGAATTTCACCATTGGCACCGGTTGCCCCAATTCTTCCCAGGGCCTCAATAAAGAGAAAACCCGTATTAGCGGCAATCCCCGGCACGATAACTTTAATACTGGCATCTCCGGGGGCTAAAGCGACGATGGAACCGTCTTCATTAACTTGCACCAGTTCTTGACCTTTAACCACCTCGTAGGTGGGTTTTAGGTTATTTTCGGGTGCTTCCGTGGCTAATTGGCTTAAAGACTTGCCCTGGTCGTTTTGCAGGTCGATTTTTACCTGTTCTCCCGGGGCGATTTTATTGCCTTGGGGTAAAAAAGCGGTGATGGGATAGTGGAGAGACTCGTCAATATAAACGTTTTGGGGTTTGGTGCCATAGGGTTGGCGCTGGACGAGGGCGATTTGTTCCCTTGGCAGCACCTGTAAATCGACGGTGTAGTTAATATCCGAGAAGGGGGAACCCCGCAGCGTCGCAAATAAAGCCAAAAGAATCGGCATTTGTAATAACAGGGGTAAACAACCGGCTAGGGGATTGCCCAACTCCTGCATTAATTTGCCCATTTCCTCCTGTTGTTTTTGGGGGTCATTTTTGTAGCGTTGTTGAATTTCTGCCTGTCTTTCCTTCATTAAGGGTTGAGTGATTCGCATTTTTCTCATGTTGCGAATCTGGCCGGCGCTGAGGGGAAAGACGGCAAATCTGACCACCAGCGTTAAAGCAATGATGGCGAAACCGTAACTATGCACAATCCGAAAGAAAAAATCTAGGATTGGCAACATGATATTTGTGGAAATAAATCCGACTCCAAAATCCATGGCTTTAATCTATGCCTTCTCGTTTAATGGGGGTTCACTGTTAACAAATCTAATTTATCGAATCTCGGTGATCGATTATTTTGTTTTATTGACTGATGATCGATTCTAGGGGACGACCGGTTTTATCGGCGACTCTTTCGGCAATGTAGTCATGAATTTCCCGGAATTTCGGCATCGCGCGCATTTCTAAACGACTTCTATCCTTGAGAGTTACGACAATGTCTCCCCAAAGACCAATTCCTCTCGGCATTTTTGCCACTTTTGCCACTTCTGAATAGATAATATCTGTGCGATCGCGTCCCATCCAACCCCCAGTGATTGAAATCCGCCGATCGGTTATCTTATATCTTAACCAGATTGCCCGCACCACTGCCCCAACGGTTAAAGGTAAACAAATCACTGTAAATCCTAGCAGTATATTGATGATTAGGTCGCCGATGTGCGGACCGCCTTCATAAAAAGTTTCTTCTTTAATGCCCATGAATTATATTGGCCTTCACTAACAACTGCTTTAATTCTCGCAAAAAATGTTCATAATTGCACTCGATCGCCCCTGGACGGATAATGATTATCCCTCGCCATCCTGCTGCTATTTCTGGCAATAACTGCCGAATTACCGCTTTTATTTGCCTTTTTAGTCGATTACGAACCACCGCTTTTTTACTAACTTTCTTGCTAATCGAGATGCCAAAACGACTGGGAAGAGGCTTATCCGGGCCAGAATCCTCTAAACTAATTAAGGTTAAGTGGGAACCGTGATAACGCTTCCCTGTTCCATAGACAGCTTGAAAATCCTGTCGATGTTTTAAGCGATGAACTTGGGGTAATCCCACGAAAATTAGTCGGTTCCCAGAATAACCTAAACACTTAAACGATAGCGTCCTCTTTTCCGACGAGCTTTAATCACTTTACGTCCGTTGACGCTACGCATTCTCGCTCTAAATCCGGAAGTGCGCTTCTGTTTGCGCGTGGTTCCTTCTAAAGTACGTTTACTCACTGCTGATTTTTCTCCTTAAGATAGAGTTAGTCTATAGATATTAAAGACACAATTTTTGATTATAACAAAATTCCTAGGAATTTGGAAGCCTATGGTCAAGCTCCGTTTTGGTCGAGATATCTGTAATTGTCTCCCGGTGGCTGAAAAGCGCGAATGGTTAGTCACTAATGGTATTGGGGGTTTTGCCGCGGGAACTGTGGCCGGATTGCTAACGCGCTGTTATCATGGCCTGTTGATCGCTGCTTTGGCTCCACCGACGAAAAGAACACTTCTAGTGACTAAAATCGATGAATCGGTACAATATAACCAGAAACTCTATCATCTGGCCAGCAATCGCTGGTTAGGTGCTACGATCGAACCACAAGGCTATATTAATATCGAAAGTTTTCATCTGGAAGGGACAATTCCCGTCTGGACTTTTATCTGTGGGGATGCCTTACTAGAAAAGCGTATCTGGATGGAACAGGGAGAAAATACCACCTATACTCGCTATACCTACCTTCGCGGCAATTCTCCTTTAACCCTGAATCTGACTGCTTTTGTCAATTATCGCGATTTTCACGGCAATACCCAGAGTTTTAACTGGCAAATGGCTATTAGTCCCCTAGAAAAAGGAGTAAGAGTGATTGCCTATGACAATGCTGTACCTTTTTATCTATTAATCAGTCAAGGAGAGGTTTTTCCCGCTCATATCTGGTATTATCGCTTTGATTTGGCTGTGGAACGTTATCGTGGTTTAATCGATCGGGAAAATCATCTCCATGCCGCCAGTTTTTCGGCTACTCTTAAAGTGGGAGAATCGGTGACAATTGCCGCTAGTACCCGTCCCGATCCCAGTTTAGACGGTCAATCTTCTCTAGAGTCTCGCTATCGCTACGAGAATAGTCTGATTAATCCCCAGCAGCCGCCATGGATTCAACAACTTACCCTCGCTGCCGACCAGTTTATCGTTAGTCGTCCTCTCCGGGATCAACTGGATGGCAAAACGATAATCGCGGGTTATCCTTGGTTTGGTGATTGGGGTCGCGATACGATGATCTCCCTAAGAGGATTAACTTTGACTACAGGCAGATCTGCGATCGCACGTCAGATTTTACTAACTTTTTCCCGTTATCTAGACCGGGGTTTATTGCCGAATTTACTGCCCGATGGGGGAGAAATGCCCGAATATAACGCTGTCGATGCTATTCTTTGGTATTTTGAAGCCATTCGTTCCTATTTTAACCAAAGCCAAGATTTTGAGTTTCTCAGAACTATTTATCCCGCTTTAACGGAAGTGATCGCTTGGTTTCGTCGCGGTACTCGCTACAATATTCACCTAGATGACGATGGTTTGATCTATGCCGGCGAAACGGGAGTACAGTTAACTTGGATGGATGCCAAAGTTGATGATCTGGTAATTACTCCCCGCATCGGCAAACCCGTAGAAATTAATGCTCTTTGGTTCAATGCCCTAAAAATTATGGTTCAATTTGCCCATTATTTGGGCATGGATGCCACTGATTACGAAAAAATGAGAAAAATGACCTTAAAAGGGTTTTCTCGCTTCTGGGACGATTCTCTAGGGTACTGTTACGATGTTTTAGATACGGACAAGGGTAATGATGCCAGTTTACGACCGAATCAACTTTTTGCCCTGTCTTTGTCGGTGGAGGAGTTATTAAATTCCCCACAGAAAAAGGCCATTCTCGATATTTGTGCTTTAAAATTGTTGACTTCTCGCGGTTTGCGATCGCTAGATGCCGATCATCCTGATTACCTTGGCGTTTACAGTGGCGATCGCTTAAAAAGAGATAGTGCCTACCATCAGGGGACAGTCTGGGGATGGTTATTAGGGGCATTTATCGAAGCCCATCTAAAAGTCTATCGCGATCCCATCCTAGCCCAGAGTTTTTTAACACCGATGATTGACCATCTTCGGGATAGCTGTATCGGTAATTTAAGTGAAATTTTCGATGGTAATGCTCCTTTTACTCCTAGGGGTGCTTTTGCCCAAGCATGGACGGTGGCAGAGGTATTAAGGGTTTGGCAAGGGATCCAAGAATTTCGGCCATAATCCTTTAAAATAAGCAATGGTTAGGTGTGTTAAACCCCCCAAAAGACCGACCCTAAAAACCTCAGTTAGACCGTTAAAGACAAAACTCTTATGCAGAAACCGCAAGTTATTTTTCTCGATGCTGTGGGAACCCTTTTTGGGGTAAAAGGCAGTGTCGGAGGAATTTATAGTCAAATAGCGGCGGATTTTGGGGTAGAGGTGGCGGCCGAGAGTCTAGAACAGTCTTTCTCGGCTATTTTCCCCACTTCTCCCCCCCTAGCTTTTCCTAAGGTTGAACCGGCACAAATTCCTGAGTTAGAGTATCGCTGGTGGCGATCGCTGACTGGGGCAGTTTTTAATAATTTAGGTTATCTGGAAAGATTTCCCGATTTTGAGGCTTTTTTTGGCGAACTTTATCATCATTTTGCCACGGCCGAGCCTTGGGTGCTGTACGAGGATGTCATTCCCGCTTTAAGACTCTGGCAGATTCAGGGGATCGAGTTGGGCATTATTTCTAATTTTGATAGTCGTATCTACCAAGTTTTGGCCGAATTAGGCTTAGAATATTTTTTTCGATCGATCACGATTTCTTCCCAGACAGGAGCAGCTAAACCCGATCGGGAAATTTTTCAAATTGCCCTGCAAAAACATGATTGTCCCCCCGCACAAGCTTGGCATATTGGCGATAGTAAAAAAGAAGATTACCAAGGAGCAAAAGCCTTGGGTATAGAAGCGTTTTTAATTAAAAGATAAAAGCGAGAAAAAGTCTTTCAGTGGGAAGAGGGGATAGGGAGGAAAAACATATCCCCAAAACCAAAATATCTGAACACTTTTTGATGTGGAGGTGTTAGAGGGATTCCTGGGATGGAATGGAAGGAGATTCGGACTGATCAGCGTTAGGATCTGTCTCTTTGGGGGCGGCCACTTTTACCAAAGCATGACGCAAAACATCTTCTCCGAGAGTGTATCCTCGCACTAGCTGCTCGACTACCGTGCCTTCGGGATGTTCATCGGTGTACTCCCGCATCATCGCTTCGTGGTAGCTAGGATCAAAGGGTTGACCTTCCGGACGCATGGGGGAAACGCCCAAACGCTTGAGACTGTCCACTAAGGTTTTATAGACCCCTTGGTAACTCTTGTGAATACCCATCTCGCCATCGTTAGCTGGTTTAATTTGAGTACGAGCGCGCTCAAAATTATCCACCACACCAAGAATTTCCATCAGGGTTTTGCCCTTGATTTTTGTTTCCAGTTCCTCTTTTTCCTTGGCCGTGCGTTTGCGAAAATTGTCGAACTCGGCTGCTAGAGTGATATAGCGTTTCTTATAGGCATCAACCTGTTGGGTTTGTTCCTCTAACTGCTGTTTGAGAGTATCAATTTCCTCTTGTAGAGTATCGATAGTCATTCCACCTAGAAAGGAAAATTCCTCGCTAGAGGCGGCCTTGTCCGTCACCGTTTTGGCTTCATCGGTGACACTGGCTTCTGATTCGTTTGTAGGAGATTCAGGGGAATTAGAGGAGGATTCTTGGTTTTCGTCGAAAATTGCTGAGGTATTTGGTTCTGCACTCATGGTATAGGATTTTATTGGGGAATTTGGCAACATATGACCATTTAATGCTGATTTTGGTCTTTAAGTACCAGCTAGTAATCAAAGTTTAACCCTTAATGTAACATTTTGTGGACAAGATCTGTAACTAAATATAAGCAGCCCCGATCGATAATCAGTGATCTAGAAAAATTTTTGCTAGAATGGAATTTTATCATTAAAATTGGGAAGATTAAAGGCTAGTGGAGAGGTTAGGAATCGTCTATGACATTTTCTTCCAAGAAAACCCGTGCTGTCGCCCTACGCAATTACTTTTCCCCCTTTGGTAACAAGTTAGTGCAGTCGGGCTATATCGGTGCCGAGCAAATGCAACAGGCCCTGGTGGAAACGCGAAAATCGGGGCGATCGCTAGTAGAAATATTGCAAAAACTAACCGGGCGGCCTTTGCCCCCGGATTTACAGCGACAGTATAAGAAAAACCAGTTATTTGAACTAAAAATCCTCTACGGAGTCGAATCGCTCGACCCAGAATTGAGCGATGTGGATGGACTGGAAATAGCCAGGCTGATCGATTCTTTGATTCCGATCGATCTTTGTCGTCGCTATCGTCTCATCCCCCTGCGTCGAATCGAAGGAGAGCCAGCCGCGATTTTGATAGCCATGGTCGATCCCGACAACCTCGCGGCTACTGACGATATCAATCGTATCCTCCGCCCCAGGGAGTTAGGTTTACAGCGTTTGGTGATTGCCGGGGAAGATTATGAAAGATTACTGGAAAAATTCCACTCGGCCCAATCGGAACTAGAACGGGAGAAAGCCCGACTGCAAAAAGAAAAAGAACTGGAAAAACTCTCGGATCTGACCGATATTGTCGGCAGTCTTGATTTGACCTCTGGTGTTGCTAACGATGAAGTGGCCGATGATCTCGGAGAAGGGGATGCTAATCAAGCCCCCGTCATCAACCTTGTCAATAAAATTATAGCTAAAGCTCTACAGGAAGGATCCTCCGATATTCACATCGAACCCCAAGAAGAATTCCTGAAAATTCGCTTTCGCAAAGATGGAGTTCTTCATCAAGCTTTTGAGCCACTGCCGAAAAAAATCGCCCCGGCGGTCACAGCCCGGTTTAAAATCATGGCCGATCTCGATATTTCCGAACGTCGTCTTCCCCAGGATGGTAAAATTCGGCGGATGTATCAAGGACGAAAAGTAGATTTTCGGGTTAATACCCTGCCCAGTCGCTACGGGGAAAAAGTCTGTTTAAGGATTCTCGATAACTCGGCTACCCAGTTGGGTTTAGATAAACTAATCACCGATCGAAATACTCTGCAAATCGTCCGAGACATTGCTAGTCGTCCCTTTGGTCTGTTGCTGGTGACAGGCCCCACCGGTTCAGGGAAATCCACCACTTTATACTCGGTGTTAGCGGAAAGAAATCACCCTGGGGTCAATATTAGTACGGCCGAAGACCCGATCGAATATTCTCTGCCAGGCATCACCCAGGTGCAGATAATTCGCGAAAAAGGCATGGATTTCGCCTCGATTCTGCGGGCATTCCTGCGACAAGACCCGGATGTGATTCTGGTGGGAGAAACTAGGGATAGGGAAACGGCTAAAACGGTGATCGAGGCCGCCTTAACCGGTCACTTGGTCTTAACTACCCTACACACCAACGATGCCGCAGGTGCGATCGTTCGTCTTGATAAGATGGGGATTGAACCGTTCATGATTTCTGGTTCTCTGTTGGGAATCTTGGCCCAGCGTCTCGTGCGGCGCGTCTGTACCCAGTGTCGGGTCGCCTATCACCCTAGTCAAGAGGAATTAGCCCGTTTTGGTCTTTCCGCTGCCAATGAACAGGAAGTGACTTTTTATAAGGCTAATACCCTAACTATGGAGGAAATTCAACAAGCGCGAAAACAGGGCAATCTCTGCCTTAAGTGTGCTGGCAGCGGTTACAAAGATCGCATCGGTGTCTATGAGGTAATGCAGAATAGTGAACGAATACAGCAGTTAATTAACCAAGGGGCGACAACCGATCGCATTAAGGAGGCGGCCGTTGATGAGGGCATGGTGACACTCCTAGCCTATAGTTTAAATCTGGTGCGCGAGGGTTACACCACCCTCGAAGAAGTAGAACGGGTGACACTGACCGATTCTGGTCTAGAAGCGGAATTAAAAGCCAAACGGAAAAGCGGTTTAATCTGTCGTGGTTGTCGCGCCGAACTACAACCAGAATGGCTCGATTGTCCCTATTGTATGACACCGCGATTTAGTTATTAAGACAGTTTTTCAGTTATCAGTTATCAGTGATCAGTTATGAGATTTGAGTTTTAAGTAAGGAGTATTAAGTGAGTAGTCTTAAATAGCACTTTCCCAATGTCTTTTCAATAGTTACTGGTTATTGTTCACTGATTTTACCTTATAGATGGAGTTTAACTTATGGAATTAATGATCGAAGATTTAATGGAACAATTGGTCGAGATGGGCGGTTCCGATATGCACATTCAGTCCCGTGCGCCGGTCTATTTTCGCATTAGTGGCAAACTCATCCCGATTAATGAAGAATCTTTAACCCCGCAAGATTGTCAGAAATTGATTTTTAGTATGCTCAATAATACCCAAAGAAAAGAGTTAGAGCAGAATTGGGAATTAGACTGTTCCTACGGGGTGAAAGGATTAGCAAGATTTAGGGTCAATGTTTATAAAGAAAGGGGTGCTTATGCAGCTTGTTTACGGGCTTTGTCCTCTAAAATTCCTAACTTTGAACAATTAAATTTACCTAGAGTAGTACGGGAGTTATCGGAAAGACCGAGGGGATTAATTCTCGTAACTGGCCAAACAGGTTCAGGTAAAACTACCACTTTAGCGGCAATTTTAGACTTAATTAATCGGACTAGGTCTGAACACATTTTGACTGTAGAAGACCCAATTGAATACGTTTTTCCTAATATAAAAAGCCTGTTTCACCAACGACAAAAAGGAGAAGATACCAAGAGTTTTGCTAACGCATTAAGAGCAGCTTTACGAGAAGATCCTGATATTATCCTTGTGGGAGAAATGCGGGATTTAGAAACAATTAGTTTGGCAATCACGGCGGCGGAAACCGGTCACTTAGTCTTCGGAACCCTACACACTAGCTCGGCAGCGGGAACAGTGGATCGGATTATTGACGTTTTCCCCGCTAACCAACAGGCACAAATTCGCGCCATGTTATCCAATTCTTTACTAGCAGTTTTTAGTCAAAACCTAGTCAAGAAAAAAAATCCCAAACCGGGGGAATTTGGACGGGCAATGGTACAGGAAATCATGGTGGTAACTCCAGCGATCGCTAACCTAATTCGCGAAGGAAAAGCCCCCCAAGTTTACTCGGCAATTCAAACGGGAATGAAGCTAGGAATGCAAACTATGGAACAGGGATTAGCTAATTTAGTTGTTAGCGGTGTTATATCCTTTGAAGAGGCAATTTCTAAAAGTAGTAAACCCGATGAATTACAACGTCTGGTCGCTGGGTCCGTTGCTAACGCCAAAACTAAAGCCCGTTTCCAATGATAAATACTGTTTAAAAGGCATAGGAGATTGGGGAGTACCGAAGCAGGGACAATAAATAAAAATAATCTCCTGACTCCTGATGGCTAACAGCTAACAGCTAAAAAACTGATAACTGATAACTGATAACTAATTTGTCCTATGCCTACTTTTGTCGCACAAGTTAAAAGCAGCTCTGGAAAAGTTTTCCAAGAGAAAGTTGAAGCTATGTCTCCCGATCATGCTCGAATGATACTGAAGGCAAAATATGCCGCCGTCGGTAAAGTCAAAAAAGCGGGAGGAGAGATCGATCTTTCTAGTTTAGAGTTGATATTTGCCAAGATTTCCATCAAAGATAAAGCGGTTTTTTCCCGTCAATTTTCGGTAATGATTAATGCTGGTGTGCCGATTATGAGATGTTTGGGAGTTTTGGGGGATCAATCCAGTAATCCCAAGATGAGAAAAGCACTACAAGCGATTAGCACCGAAGTACAGCAAGGGAGTCCGTTATCGCAAGCGATGGCCAAACATACCGAATGTTTTGATGAACTTTATGTCAGTATGATCGAAGCTGGAGAGACGGGGGGGGTACTCGATGAAGTGCTGCTCCGTCTCTCGAAACTTTTGGAAGATATGGCCCGCTTGAAAAACCAGATTAAATCAGCGATGACCTATCCGGTAGCGGTGGGAATTTTGGCGATAATTGTGTTTTTCGGGATGACGATCTTTTTAATTCCCGTGTTTGCGAAAATTTTCACCGATTTGAAGGTGCCACTACCAGCTTTAACGCAATTTATGCTCTTTTTAAGTGGTGTGATGCGTAGTTGGTTGATTTTAATTCCGATTGTCACCATTGCTGCCACGGTTTTTTTGCTGCGTCGCTATTACAAAACCCCGATAGGTCGTCTGCAAATTGACTGGTTTTTCCTTAAAATGCCCCTTTTTGGCGATTTGAATAAAAAATCGGCTGTGGCTAGATTTTGCCGGGTTTTTGGGACTCTGACGCGTTCTGGTGTCCCGATTTTGAATTCCCTTGATATAGTTTCTAATACGGTGGGTAATCAGGTAATTGCTAATACGATCGCTAGTGCTAAGAAGGAAATTCAGCAGGGGGGAATGATGAGTTTGTCCCTACAAAAAGCCAATGTTTTCCCACCTTTGGCCATTCAAATGATTAGTATTGGTGAAGAAACAGGAGAATTAGATGCCATGATGATGAAAGTGGCGGATTTCTACGAAGATGAGGTGGAACAGGCCGTTAAAGCTTTAACCAGTATCATTGAACCCTTGATGATGGTTGCTATTGGGGTGATGGTGGGAACTATTCTTGTGTCTATGTACCTACCCATGTTTAAAGTCTTCGACGCCTTGCAATAAGTTTATCAGTGATCAGTTATCAGTGACTATTGCCGGTAGCCTGAAATCAACCAGATTTTAATTTTCATCTCCTTTTATTTGATTAGGTGAATCTGTCTCTTAGGAAACTTTTGGTTGTTCAAAATTACCGGCCAGCTTTGGTTGATGATTCCTTGGAATTAGTCGATCAAGATTAGCTGACTTTCTGGGGTTAGAGCATAAAGGGAACAATTTACGATGGTTAAGCTCCTAAAATCAAGCGCTGACGATGAAAATTAAGCAGCGAAATCTCTTGGACAGAAACCCTTTCTAACATCTCGACGATATGATCGGGCTGCAGTAAAGTGCCATCATTGCGACAACTGCCCACATAGCACAAAACGGCTTGTTTGTCAACAGTTTTTAACTCTAATTCATATAATTGTTCTCGCAGATTAATCGTGACTTTTTTGCCGGATTTGGTGGTTTTTTCCCGTTCCATCACCGTTGCTTGTTTAATTGCCTCGATCCAATTTTGCCACTGTTGGCAGTCAATTCCCTCGCTATTAAAAGTGAGCAAATACTCGGCTTTTTCCAACAAACGGGTGGCAGCAGGAGCATTTAAGGGAATTTCTTCCACCTGATAAACCGGCAAATCTGCGGGTAATTGTGCGGTTAACTGCTGTTTAAACGTCTCTAAATCCATCACTTTTGTCAATTCAAAATCGACAATCTCACCGCTACTGGTTGCTCCCAAGGATAAAGCATTGGCGATCGAAATGCGCGGACCGGGGTGAAATCCACCAGTAAAGGAAATGGGAATAGCAGCCCGACGGACGACGCGATCAAATAAACGCACCAGATCCAAGTGGCTAACTAGAGCCATTTCGCCAATTTTGCCAAACCAAACCCGAATTCTTTGGGTGCGTTCTTGATTGGGTTGAAAATGTCCGGCAAAAGCGGGAATCGGGGGCGCTTCAATGACGATATTATGGCCAAAATCGACGCTACAAACGCCACAATGGGAACAACCCTCAAAAGAACAATCGGGGACCGTTGCCGCGTCTAGGGCGCGTTTTAAGTCCTCCTCTAGCCATTTTTTATCGATACCGGTATCCAGATGATCCCAGGGCAAAGGACGCTCTAAAATATCTTTGTCTGTATCGGCAAAAATATTCCATTCTCCCTGTTCTACCTGACGATATTTCCAAGTTAAACCGGATTCTTCGATCGCCTGTGACCATGCTTGATAGGCTTTTTCCGTATTATCCCACCAAGCATCCATCCCGGCTCCCAATTGCCAAGCGCGCAGCACCACTTTCCCTAAACTTCTGTCACCGCGACCGATAAAATCTTCCATGGCCGAGATGCGGACATCGGTATAATTGACTTTTACCCCTCTCATGCCTTGGAATTCCTGTCTTAATAACTCCTGTTTGCGGATAAATTCGGCCGTCGAGACGGAATGCCACTGGAAGGGGGTATGGGGTTTAGGCGTAAAATTCGAGATAGTTAGGGTAAAATCGAGGGGTTTCCGCTTCGGTAAACGACATTCCCGACGCAACCAACGCACCGTTTCCGCGATACCAATCACATCCACATCGGTTTCCCCCGGCAAACCGATCATAAAATAGAGTTTAACCTTATCCCAACCCTGTTCGACGGCAGTTTTTATCCCTCTGAGTAATTCTTCGTTGGTTAACCCTTTGTTAATCACATCGCGCATTCGTTGGGTTCCCGCTTCCGGTGCAAAGGTTAAACCCGATTGACGATTGCCCCCAATTATGTTAGCAATATTTTCGTCAAAGCGATCGACTCTTTGACTGGGTAAGGATAGAGATATATTCTCATTCTGGAGACGGTTTTTAATCTCCATACCCACGGCAGGTAAAGCTAGATAATCGGAGCAACTGAGAGATAATAGAGAAAATTCGTTATATCCCGTCGCTCGCATTCCTTTTTCAATCGATTCGATTACTGCTTCCGGTTGCACATCCCGCGCAGGACGGGTTAACATCCCCGGTTGACAAAAACGACATCCCCTAGTGCAACCGCGACGAATTTCCACCACTAGGCGATCATGGACTGTTTCGACGAAGGGAACTAAACCGATAGAATAGGCTGGGATAGGAGTGGCTACCCGGCGTAAAATTCTTTGCGGTACATCGTCACGATTGGGGATAACTGCACCGATTGGGGTGACATCGTAGAAACGCGGCACATATACCCCCGGAATTTGGGCTAAATCTAGTAATAGTTCTTCTTTGCTTAGATTAGCTAGTTTACCTTCTTCTAAAATTAAACCGATTTCTGGCAATAATTCTTCGCCATCACCAAGGGCGATAAAATCAAAAAAGTCGGCGTAGGGTTCGGGGTTAGAGGTGGCAGTTTGTCCCCCGGCAAAAATTAGCGGATAGTTACCCGCATCTCTTTCTCTCCAAGTCAAGGGAATTGCCGCTAGGTCGAGCATTTCTAAAATATTGGTTGCTCCTAGCTCGTAACTAAGACTAAAACCGAGAATATCAAAATCGGTGAGGTAACGACGGGATTCTAGGGCAAATAGGGGGGTTTTTGTCTGTTTGAGTTTTTGGGCTAAATCCGGTGCGGGTAAATAAGTGCGATCGCAGAGTTGGCGAGGTTGTGCATTGAGGATATTGTAGAGGATAATATGGCCGAGGTTAGATGCCCCCACTTCGTACACTTCCGGATAGGTTAACACCCAACGAACCACCGCACTTGCCCATTCTTTATGTTTAGCACCTAACTCGTTGCCCAAATAACGCGCTGGTCGAAAAATGTCGGGGGTGAGCAGTTGGTCTAAAGCAATAGTCACGGCAATCTACCTCAGATATCGTCAGCAATGGGTGCTTTTCTACTATAGCAGCCAGAATCGAGTCAGTTATCAGTTATCAGTTATCAGAGTTCAGTTCACTGATTACTGTTTACTGTTCACTGAAAATACTTCCCACTTCCCCATCTCCCTAAAATTCCAGAGGTTATAAGATAATTAAGCGACGATGAAAGAACCGTTAATTGAATTGAGAGGAGTATCGAAAAGATTCGGGGATAATGTTATTCTCGATGGTTTAGATTTAACCATTTATCGAGGGGAGGCCCTGGTAATTATCGGGCCGTCGGGGACGGGAAAATCAACGGTTTTACGGTTAATTGCGGGATTAACGGGGATAAATGCGGGAGAAATTCGTATTAAAGGCCAATTGCGTCAGGGATTGCTAGAAGATGGTCGAGAAGCGATGCGAACTTCCTTAGTTTTTCAACAAACAGCCCTGTTTGATTCTCTCACCGTCGGGGAAAATGTCGGTTTTTATCTCTACGAACAAACTAACTTAAAAAAAGCCAGAATTAGGGAATTAGTGGAAAAAAGCTTGGAAATGGTCGGTTTACAGGGAATTAGTGACCTTTATCCTTCGGAACTATCGGGGGGAATGCGTAAACGGGTGGCTTTTGCCCGCGCTATTATCACTAATCCCGATAATCCGGCTGATAATCCTGAATTACTGCTGTATGATGAACCTACCGCCGGATTAGACCCAATAGCTTCTACAATTATCGAGGATCTAGTGCGGACTCTCCATGAAAAATCAGGGTCTGCGAACACTTATGTGATGGTTTCTCACCAACAAAGTACCATCCGACGCACCGCCGATCGAGTAGTATTTCTCTATCAGGGAAAAGTGCAATGGCAGGGAGTGGTGGCAGATATCGATCGTACCGATCATCCCATGATTCGGCAATTTTTTAGTGCCAGCATTGAAGGCCCGATTAGGACAATCGTTTAAGCTAGATTAAGCTAAATTAAGAACTATCGAGAATGAGAGAAAAATCATGCAGAGTTCGCGAGCTTTACGGGAAGGAAGACTAGGTTTGTTTGCCCTAGGCGGATTATTGGTCTTTGGGGTGCTCGCTATCTGGGTTCGCGGGGGGGGATTTGGTCAAAGAACCTATCAATTAATCTTCGAGTTTGCTGACGTGGAAGGGTTACAAGTCGGGGCGCCGGTACGTTTTCGCGGGGTGAGAGTGGGAAGAATTACGAGTTTTATCCCGGGGAGTAATCAAGTGGAGGTTATTGCCGAGATTGCTTCTGCTACTTTAGTTATGCCTAGGAAGGTAACTGTTACTACCAATCTTTCCGGATTAATTGGGGAGGCAGCCATCGATATCACTCCCTTAGTTTCTTTAAGTGCTGAGGCCAAAAATCTCGACCCTCTTAGTCCCGACTGTGATCAACAGTTAATTCTCTGTAATAATAGCCGTTTACAGGGGAAAACAGGAACACAATTAATGTCTAGTGTTGGTCGTTTAGTGGATACTTTTACCAGTCCTGAATTTGTGGGTAATCTCAATGATGTCACCAAAAATACCGCTATAGCGGCCCAAAAAATCGCCCGTTTATCCGATGATACCTCCCAAACTATCCGGAATGCCCAAAGAGAAATCTCTCGTCTATCTTTGGAATTAGCTGCCACCAGTCGCTCGGTGACTAATACGGCTAATAATGCCTCCCGTTTTGTCAATACTTTAGATAATACCGTTCAGGAAAATCGCAGTCAAATCAGCAGAACTTTTCAACAATCTTCCCAATTAGTCGCTAATCTTAATGCTGTTCTCAGCGAAAATCGGGGACAAATTGTTAATACTCTCGATAATATTAATCAAGCTAGTTTAGGTATTGGCAGTCTCGCTAATAATCTCAATAATACCGCCCTGAGGTTGAATGCTGGTTTAGATGAAATTGATACTAAACAAGTCATGCAAAATGTCGAGACTATTTTGAATAATGCAGTGGAAACATCGAATAATTTACGAGAAATTACTAAAACTATTAACGATCCTGCTACAATTGTCGTGCTGCAAAAAACTCTCGAATCCGCTAGGGTGACTTTTGAAAATACTCAAAAAATCACCTCCGATATTGATGAGTTAATCGGTGATCCCCAATTTCGCGAGAATTTAAGACGTTTAATTGATGGCTTAAGTAATCTGCTTTCTTCTGGGGAACAGTTAGAATATAATTTGCGTATCGCTCAAACTTTAGATACCATGACTCAAGAGTTAGCTAAACAAAAAGTTTTGACCATCTCTCGACCTTCTTTAAATCCTAAGCAAATGCAACTCTATCCCCAATTTATCGTTCAACAACCCCCCACGAGTGAAAAATGACAAAACAGCACAATTCAAGCGATTGGCAGTGAACAGTAATCAGTGAACTGAAAACTCACATCTGATAACTGATAAGTAGTCATGCAAAATTAATTACCCAAATAAAAAATTAAGAAGTATAATACATAAAAAAACGAAGCAGCAGGAAAATACAATGAGATTGATTAGAGACCTAAACCCCGAGAGCCAGAAAATGCTAGAGAG
>NZ_JAPZSS010000194.1:0-32050 GCF_027532015.1 Microcystis sp. LE19-131.1A
TTTTGAGAGAATCTTCGTTCAAAACCTTGCGTCTTCATCGGCCCGTGTCCTGTAGGGGCGAAGCATTCGGATAGAAAATCTACGGTTTCACCGATAGGTTATTGCCCGAATGCTTCGCCCGTACTTTTTCAGCAGACCCTAAATAATCAGTCTTTAATAAATCGTGAATTCTTGACCGCAACTATCAAGACTTGCGGTTTTTATTGCCCTAATTGCCAGCTTATCTCTTCACCTGCTCGTAACGGTACCAGTCCAGATTCGGGAAAGGGCAATTCATCGGGAATGCGCCAAGGGGTTTTGTTTAATGTGATTTGTTCCGTATTCCGGGGGAGTTGATAAAAATCTGGCCCGTGAAAGCTGGCGAACCCTTCCAGTTGCTCAAGCGCATCGACGCTCTCAAATGCTTCTGCGTACAACTCTAGGGCGTGCAGAGCCGAATAACAACCCGCGCAGCCACAGGAACTTTCTTTGCTGTAGCGAGAATGGGGCGCACTATCGGTCCCTAGAAAAAACTTGGGATTGCCCGATGTTGCCGCTTGCAAAAGTGCCAAACGATGATCCTCTCGTTTCAAAATCGGCAGGCAATAAAAATGGGGACGAATACCACCGGTAAAGAGAATGTTTCGGCTAAACAATAAATGTTGGGGCGTAATTGTGGCGGCGACGTTGTTGTTAGCAGATAGAACAAACTTGACCGCATCGGCAGTGGTAATGTGTTCAAAGACGACCCGCAGTTTCGGAAATCTGGTTATCAGTGGGATTAATTGCTTCTCAATGAACACTTTCTCGCGATCGAACACATCAATATCACCATCGGTAACTTCTCCGTGCAGTAGTAGCGGCAGATCCAGCTGCTCCATCGCTGCCAAAACGCGATCACACCTACGAAGGTCCGTCACCCCCAAGTCGGAATTAGTTGTGGCACCGGCCGGGTAGTATTTCACCGCTTTGACAAACTGGGAGGCTTTTGCCGCCATAATTTCTTCGGGACTGGTATTATCGGTGAGATAGAGGGTCATCAATGGCTCGAACTGTTGACCCTCTGGAACTGCTGCCAGAATGCGATCGCGGTAGGCGGCGGCATCGGCCACGGAGCGCACTGGGGGCTTTAAATTCGGCATGATAATGGCACGGGCAAACTGACGCACCGTATGGGGTAGAACCGCTTTCAGTGCCGCACCGTCGCGGAGATGAAGGTGCCAGTCGTCGGGTCGAGTGATTGTGAGTCTTCGCATTTTTCCATCATACAACGGTTAGGAATCCCAGCGCCACAACTAAACACAAGAGAGAAGTCAATCTTCGGTCAGGGAATCAATTCCCTATTTCAGCAGTCAAGTTAGTTTTAACTAATAAGCTGCCGCGCATCTAAATTGGTCTATATCTATAAGAGAAGGCTGCATCTGCGCTATTTATTTCTCTTTTTTTCATAAATTCAATTGGCGTACAAGTGAATTACTTAAGACTAGATATTATTACCAAAAATCTAATCTCTCTTTTAGTTTTTACCTCAGATGTAGCCGATGAAAACATTCAAATAATGACAGGAGTGAGTCAAACTTTACAGTCTAATCCCAATGGTAATAGTCCTAAAAAACTTCTTGTTAATAATAATTAAACTATCTTTCTTTATAGTAAATTAGTGCCAAAAATAACCAAGATAGAGCAATTTCTTGAATTGCTAATAATTCCAGATTAATCAATCCTATCTAAGATTGACTAACGCATCCCCTTGAATATTTTCTCGATCGAGCGGCTTTTCAGTCCCCAAAATCCTTACAATAGGAGATGAAGATAGCCTAAAAAGTTGGAGAATATGAATTATCTCATTGCCGTGTTAGCTGATCGCATAGAAGCAGAAGAAGCTTCCGTTGCCCTGGAAAAGGCGGGAATTCCCCAATCTCAAGTGACCATTCTCGGTCGCGGCTATAAAAGTGCTGATGAGTTCGGTTTGATCGATCCCTTCCAACAGGCCAAAAAACGGGCTACTCTCATGGCTTTTTGGTTAATTCCCTTCGGTTTTGCCGGCGGCTACCTTTTTAACCTGATTACGGGATTGCATACCTTTGATTGGGCCGGAGAACCGGGCAATCATATCGTCGGCGGCATTGCCGGGGCGATGGGGGGGGCGATGGGGAGTATTTTTGTCGGTGGTGGCGTGGGTTTATCGTCCGGCAGTGGCGATGCACTTCCTTATCGCAATCGTCTCGGTGCGGGAAAATATATTATTATCGTGCAGGGTTCGGAAAACCTGAAAAATCAAGCGACTCTTATCCTGCGTCAATTTAACCCCGAAAATCTGCAAGGATACGCCCTAGAACGGTGAACGGTTATCGGGAATAAGTTATCGGTCATTTGATTTTTTCCTAAGAATTTTTGATTAATTACCAGAAAACAATGTTACCAAGAGAAGAATTACTAAAGGGTGTTGAAAACCGCGAGGAGATAGCGAAAGTTATTGATAAAGCCGAACAAGCGATTAAGACTTGGGAAGTGACGACGACAGACTTTCTTTCTCCTGCGGTTTTAGCGGAAGTGGAACGAGTTTTTCAGCGTTTAACTGATGTGTCAATGCAAAAATGGGGCGGTTATCCCCAAGCAGAAAGACAGCGCCTCGGTATTGCTAGAGTTGATTTACCTTTGGCAGTAACAGATATTCCCCTATCTGCCCTTGATATTGCCGGTAATTTTCTTTTTGATACCGCTAACCACCGGGATTTTTTAGGGGCAATGTTGGGGACGGGTATCGTTCGGGAAAAAGTCGGTGATCTAATCGTTTTAGGTGAGCGAGGAGCGCAGGCAATTGTAGTGCCTGAATTGGCAGATTTTTTATCTGCTAATTTGCGACAAGTGCGTTCGGTTCCCGTGAAAACTAGCCCGATTCCTTTGACGGAATTAAAAGTTAGACCCCCGCAAAAAAAAGAAATTAATACTGTGGAAGCTTCCTTACGTTTGGATGCGATTGCCTCGGCGGGTTTTGGCATTTCTCGCAGTAAAATGGCCGAGGCAATTAGCGCTGGGGATGTGCGAGTTAACTGGAAAGATATCAGTCAATCTAGTTATAACGTTAAAACCGGTGATTTGATTTCTTTTCGGGGAAAAGGTCGTTTAGAAGTGGGTGAGGTTACTGTGACCAAAAAAGAGCGCTATCGGGTTCATTTAACCAGATTTATTTAGTTTTTTCTGTCTCTAGAATTTGTTATTAGACAGATTAATTGCCATGGCTGAGAATTTCGCCTTAATCGTGCAACTGTGTCAAGTGAGTCCCATCGGTAAACTATTACCGGGGGCGCTTTATGTTCATCGAGAAGCATTACATCAACTGGATCCTATCCTCCAGAGTTACGAACAACAAGCAAGAATTAATCAGCATTTATCTGAGGCAACAATAATTAAATTTAGCACCGATAAACCGAAAATATCCTATCTTTTTTATCCCGATTTTGATCGGGAACCTCACCCAGTTTTAACTAAAAGTTTAGTGGTAGATCTGGGGACATTAATCTTAAGTGAATGGAATTATCAAAATGCTGATAATCCGCCTATTTTACACCGAAAAGAAACTTTTGTTACTAGGGACTATCCTTTTTATGAACAATTCGAGCATCTCACAAAAATCGAGAGTGCTTTAGGACTTTTAAACAGTTCTTATCCCATCGGTACTAAACAGGAATGGCAACGACTTTTAAGAAAGCATCACCTTGATTTTGCAGGAGATTATTTAGTTTGTAATCTAGAGGGACAAAAGGAAAAATCGATAATAATTGATCGCCACAAGGCTGCTCTTGTTCGCAAAACCCTTTCTCGTCCAGCAAGATTAGCATTAGCGGCGGGATTATTCCTTCCTGAAACCACTTTTTTTGATTACGGTTGTGGTTATGGAGGTGATATAGAACGCATAGCTGAACAGGGTTATCAAAGTGAAGGTTGGGATCCTTATTATCGTCCCGATAGTCCTTTAATTGAATCTGATATTGTTAATTTAGGCTATGTAATTAATGTTATTGAATCCGCCGAAGAAAGGCAAGAAGCTTTATTAAAAGCTTGGCAATTAACCCGTCAAGTTTTAATTGTTTCAGCACAGATTCTAATTGATGATAGTGAACGGGGTTTAATGGTCTATGAAGATGGAATTATAACCCGTCGCAATACTTTTCAAAAATACTATCAACAGGAAGAACTAAAACAGTATATTGATAGCACTTTGGGGGTTGATTCTATTCCAATAACTTTGGGGATTTATCTGGTTTTTCGAGAGGAGGAAAAAGCCGAAACTTTTCGTTTATCCAGATGTCGTTCCCGCGCTACCACACCTAAAATTAAAACCCATCTCAAACGCTTTGAAGATTACGAAGATTTATTAACTCCACTGATGGAATTTTATACCCAGCAGGGACGTTTACCCGTCGCAGGAGAATTATTACAAGAGGAAGAAATTAAGGCAGAATTTGGCACTTTTAGACGCGCTTTTCAAGTGATTCTACAAGTAACAGAAGGGGAAGAATGGGAGATAATTGCCGACAAAAGACGCGCCGATCTTTTACTTTATTTAGCTTTAAGTCAATTTAGCCACTGTCCGAAAGTACGGGAATTATCCCCCGCTACCCGTGCCGATTTTAAAGCTTTATTTGGCAGTTATCGCAATGCTTGCGCTCTAGCAGAAGAAGTGTTAATAAGTGCAGGAAATCTACCAGCGATCGCTCGTGCTTGTGAAAATAGTTCCCTAGGCAAACTTTCCCGTTATTCCCTAACTATTCATATTAGCATTCTGGAAAAATTACCGATGTTATTACGCTTATATGAAGGTTGTGCTAGTCAAACTATCGGACGGTTAGAAAATGCTAACGTTGTTCGTTTATCTTTTCGTCAACCCAAAATTTCCTATCTCTATTATCCCAATTTTGATACAGAAATTCATCCGATTTTAGCTACTAGCATGGATGTATATTTAGGTTCGGCTGATTTTAGTTTTCGCGATTACCGGGATAGTCCTAATCCGCCAATTCTACACGAAAAAGAGCTTTTAGTAACGGCGGATTATCCCAACTATGATAAATTGGTTCGCTTAACTCAATTAGAAAAGGATTGGGGATTGTTAGAAGATCGAAAAGCGATCGAACGTTTACAGGGTTGGCAAAAATGTTTAGAGGAGCATTGTGCTACAATCAAAGGCCATCAAATTCTGTGGCGAAAAGATGCCGATCCCTATAAAGTTAGGATTTTACGCGCTAAAATTAACGCCAGAAGAAATCAAAATAAGTCTTCCTGAGTAATTAAGTAAAATAGATGAGGTAATTAATTTTATGATGACTACGATTCGGTTGCAAGGATTAGAAGGTTTCGAGTTAAAAGCTAATGATCCTGAACAAAGGATGTTTATTTCTGGGGTTAATTGGCAACAGTACGAAACCCTCTTAAAACATTTAGAAGATAGTTCCAGTTATCGCATTACTTACTTAGATGGAATGGTAGAAATTATGGCTCCTAGTCGTCGTCACGAAGTTAGCAAAAAAAATATCGGTAGATTGGTAGAAGTTTATTTAGAATATGCTGAAATTGATTTCTGGGGATTAGGTTCCACCACTTTGCGAAAACAGGAAAAAGAAGCGGGAAAAGAACCAGATGAATGTTTTTGTTTATTTATAGAAAAAGAGTTTCCTGATTTGGCGATAGAAATAATCTTAACCAGTGGCAGCCTGAAAGTTTTAGAAGTTTATCAAAGATTGGGAACTCAAGAGGTTTGGTTTTGGCAAGATAATCAGTTAAAAATCTATTCTTTACAAGAGAATGGCGAATATATTTTAATCCCTAAAAGTGCTTTATTACCGGATTTAAATTTAGAATTATTAGCCGAATACGTCAACCATCCTAATCCCCGTCTTGCTGTCAAAGAATTTCGCTTGTGTTTAACAGAAAATTCCCAGTTGTCATAACTATTATCTTTCCATGAATTCTCAAGTAAAATTTAACCTATCTATCCTAGGGATATTTGTATTTTCCCTAGGAATAAGATTCTGGAATCTCAGTCAGTTTAATACTCTTGTTTTCGATGAAGTTTATTATGCTAAATACGGCAATGAATATCTAATCGGTAAAGAATTTTTCCAGTCGCATCCACCGTTAAGTCAATATTTAATTGCTATTAGTATCTGGATTGGTTCCCATTTTCCTGCCGATCCTGAAACCATTAATAATTTAACAGGTTCCCTGCGCTCAACTTTTAGTTATCGCTGGTTAAATGCTTTGACTGGTTCTTTTATTCCCCTCATTATCGGCGCAATTGCTTATCAATTAACCCAGAGAAAAACTGTATTTTTAATCACAACTTTTCTCGCCAGTTTAGACGGATTATTTCTGGTGGAATCCCGCTACGCTCTCAATAATATTTACTTAATTTTATTCGGTTTATCTGGACAATTATTTTTTTTATTAGCACTCCAGAAAAATCAGAAACTTAATTGGCTATTATTATCAGGAGTTTCTTTCGGTTTAGCGGCAAATATTAAATGGAATGGCTTAGGATTTTTACTGGGAATATTTATTTTTATAGGTATTGCTTGGTTAATAAAATTATTTAATCAAGAGCAGTCAAAAGATCATCTTTGGACAAAGGCAACTAACCTGAGATTAGAGGACATTTTTATCGCCTTAATTGTCTTTCCTCTTATTACCTATAGTTTGCTGTGGATACCTCATCTTCTCGTCAACCATCAATATAATTTTTGGCAAGTACATCAAGAAATTTGGTCATTTCATCAGAGAATCAAGGGTAATCAATCTGATGTTCATCCCTATTGTTCTCCTTGGTATAGTTGGTTAGTAATGGGGCGACCTGTGGCTTATTATTTTAAGAGAGTAGGTGATAAAATTTATGATGTTCACGCGATGGGAAATCCGTTGTTATGGTGGTTTTCTACGATAGCGATTCTAGTGGTTTTTAGTCGATTATTTAACCGAAAAGAGCGAGTAATTTCTGCCTATCTTATCTGTAACTATATTGCCAATCTGCTGCCCTGGTTAAAAATTAGTCGCTGTACCTTTCTCTATCATTATATGGCTGCCTATAGTTTCACTTGGATTGCTCTAGCTTGGCTCTTAGCCGATGGTTTAGAAAGTTCCAGTCCTATTTATAAAAATGGCTCGCGCTCGCTGATAATTTTGATAACTTTTGCTTTTATTCATTGGCTACCAATTTATTTAGGCATTCCCCTGTCAGTGCGGGATTATTATCTTAGAATGATTTTTCCCAATTGGATTTAGGATGAAATTAGCACCAAAAACTGATACAATAAAATCATGATAAAAAGCGATCGCATGAGTTATGGGTAAACAAAGAATCTTATCTGGTGTGCAACCAACTGGCAATTTACATTTAGGCAATTATCTAGGTGCGATCCGCAATTGGGTGGAGGGACAACAAGACTACGATAATTTCTTTTGTGTGGTCGATTTACACGCGATCACCGTTCCCCATAATCCCGCCACTCTTGCGGAGGATACTTTAGCAATTGCCGCTTTATATTTAGCCTGCGGAATTGATTTAGAATACGCGACTATCTTTGTCCAATCCCACGTTAAAGCTCATACAGAATTAACTTGGTTATTGAATTGTATCACCCCTTTAAATTGGTTAACCGATATGATTCAATTTAAAGAAAAAGCAATTAAACAGGGGGAAAATGTTGGCACGGGGTTACTCGATTATCCCGTACTAATGGCTGCCGATATTCTACTCTACGATGCCGATAAAGTACCTGTGGGAGAAGATCAAAAACAACATTTAGAATTAACCCGCGATATAGCTGTTAGAATTAATCATCTTTTTGGGCAACCGAAACAACCAATTTTAAAACTTCCTGATCCGATGATCCGCAAGGAAGGAGCGCGGGTGATGAGTTTAACCGATGGCCGGAATAAAATGTCTAAATCCGATCCTTCCGAGATGAGTCGGATTAATATTCTCGATAGTCCCGATGTCATTGCCAAGAAAATTAAACGCTGTAAAACCGATCTAGTTAAGGGTTTAACTTTCGATGATCCAGAACGTCCCGAATGCCATAATTTATTAACTCTCTATAGCATTTTATCGGGAAAAAGTCAAGAGGTGGTCGCAGCAGAATGTGCAGATTTAGGTTGGGGACAATTTAAACCGATGTTAACAGAAGTCACCATAGAATCTCTGCAACCTATTCAGGAAAAATACACCGAAATTAGAGAGGATAAAGATTATTTAGCTACGGTTTTGCGACAAGGTCGTCTCAAAGCAGAAGCGGTAGCCAATCAAACTCTCGATCGAGTCAAAAATGCCATGGGTTATTTACCACCATTTTAGGGATAATAAAACCAGAGATGTCTAGGGCGAATTTCTGCTAGGCTGTCCAGAGAAACTCGCTCTAATAACATTCATCGCCAGAGGGTCGCGAAATTCCGCAGTAATTTTCCCTAAAAATTGTTTTTTTATCTGTTTAGCTTGATTGGTTTTAGCTACTGCTTGCTGTAATTCTTGGCTATACTATGCTAGACGTTGGGACAATTCAATTATAGTTTTTTCTACTTGTTATTAGCCTTTTTAAACTTGTTTTCGCAGTTTCAATCCTTGAAAATGCGATCGCTAATAAAAATAGCAGAGTCCGGCAGTTACCCCAAGACTAAGAATTGTTATCCCCGTGGGAATTTTCAACATACCCGACTCGGTTGCTGATATGTTGTAGGATTGTAATAAGAGGATTTTTTTCCTGAAAAATTGTCATATTTGAGGTTTTGATTATGCCTTATACAAATGAAGAAGGTGGACGCTTAAATAATTTCGCCGCCGAACCGAAAGTTTATCAAGCGGATCCCCCCACTAAATCGCAACAACGTAATTATCTTTTCTGGGGTGTTGCTGCGATCACACTTGTCGGTGGACTGTTAGCCGTCGCTTTTTACGCATCTCAAGCTGGCTAAAATTTAGTCCCTCGTAGTTGCGATTTAGCCCCTTTCACTCCTCTTTACCGCTAATATCACAACTACTCCCTATTTTAAGGCTTTTGACCCTGAATTAATGCCACTGCTGACTGAGACTTAGCCGCAGTCCCCTGTTTACCCTGAGATAACGCTAGACGGGCCGCCTCCTCTAAATCAGCGATCGCTTTTTCCCTGTTTCCCAATTTATAATAGGTCAAACCCCGATTGTGGTACGCTTCGGCAAAATTAGCATTAATTTTCAGACTCTCATTATAGTCCCTTAAAGCCATTTCCTGCTGTCCGGCTCGGTTATAGGACAGGGCGCGATTATAGAAAATGCGATCCTGTCCTCTAGTTCCCTGTAAACTCAAAGCTTTTGTGTAATCCTCGATCGCTTCTAGGTGTCTTCCCAAGTCATCCTTAGCATTACCGCGATAAATAAAGAAATCAGCAAAATTTCCGTTTAAAGCGATCGCTTTTGTGCAATCCTCCACCGCTGCCTCGTATTTTTTCGTCAGATAATAGGCATAACAACGATTACCGAGAGCATTAACATAATTAGAGTTGATTGTCAAGGCCTGGGTATAATCTGCGATCGCTCGCTCGTACTGGCCGAGAACTAATTCCGCATAGCCGCGATTATAATAAGCATCGGCATCCTTCGGTTCTAATTGTAGAGCTTGAGTAAAATCGGCGATCGCCCCTGAGTAATCCCCTGCGGTTAAACGATCCACCCCCCGATTATAAAATTCTACAGCTTTCACGGGGTTAGCGGTAGTTTGAGCGCTTAGGGGAGAGATAGTCAGTAAAAAAGTCGCTATAGCTATAATAATTGTCAATTTTTTCTTAATTTTCATAATCCGTTCACCTAAACAATTCAAGGTAAAATTAAACAGCCCTACTTACAGGTCAAAATATCATGATTAAATCTCTTTTGGCGACTTTCCTCCTAATTACCACCCTCCTCTTCACCGGTTGTGCAACTCCCATCGCTGGACTGCAAGGATACACCAGTGGCAGCCAAGGCTATCAATTTTTATATCCTAAGGGTTGGACGCAGGTGGATGTGAAAAAAGTTGCAGGAGTAGATGTGGTTTTTCATGACCTGATCGAAACGAGCGAAAATTTAAGCGTTATTATCAATCCCGTCCCCGACAATAAAACTTTAACAGATTTAGGGACCCCCTCGGAAGTTGGCTATCGTCTCCTAAAAAATAACAGTCTTAACCCCAATCTTGATAAGGAAGTAGAATTAATTCGCTCAGAATCCCATCAAATTGACGGCCAAGATTATTATATCCTCGAATATCAAGTTAAATTAGTCAACGGCCAAGAACGTCATAATCTGGCCAGCGTCACGGTTAATAATCATAAACTCTATTCTTTTAATCTTTCCACTTCCCAAAAACGTTGGACGCAAATTCAAGAACTCTTTGAAACTATCGTTGATTCTTTCTCGGTTAGTTAAATGTCAGAGTATAGGAAATTTTCAGTAAAATGTAGGGTGCGTTAGACGGCAAAAATTCCTGTTTTGACTTAAAGGTAACAATCCGTCGTAACGCACCACCTATCATCAACTAGGTAGCCGGTTATAATTAAAGATAACATATAAAGAACCAGAAGCCTGTCCCACTATCTAACAATTAATTGAGATTACTTACTGAATCAGTAAATAGTAATCAGTAAGAAAGTGGTAACTGATAACTGATAACTGATAACTGATAACTGATAACTGAATATGAGTAACTCGGAAGAAAATAGACTAGATAGACTCGAATCTCTTGCTGAAAATACCCTAACAGAACTACGGGAGATTAAATCAGGACTACAGGAGATTAGATTAGGATTACAGGAGATTAAATTAGGACTACAGGAAACCAATCAGGGATTAAAAGAAACTAGAGTGATCGCTAATTCTAACGCCAAATTGATCGAAGCGTTAACTAATAGTCTTGCTGAGTCTAAAAAAGAATGGGAAAAAGACAGACGGGGACTTTATCAACTGCTAGGACAATTAACTCGATCGATGTCGGATTTTTATGAGGTTCAGTCAGATTTTTACAATCGATTTGACAATGAAGGAAGACAATCCCGCATGGTTGAGATTTTAGATCGTTATTTACCCCCCGAAAATCCTGCCAATTCCTAGCAGGTTTTGCCATAGCATTGTTAGGTTTTACAGGTTGGGGAGATTTTTCATTTATCAGTTACTCCTGTCTCCTGTCTCCTGTCTCCTGTCTCCTGTCTTCTATCTCCTATCTTGTTTACTGAAAAAACTTATGTCTATTCCCTTGATTCTTGCTTCCGCTTCTCCTGCGCGTAAAAAACTATTACAAATGGTGGGAATCGATCCGATTGTGCGAGTGAGTAACTTTGATGAATCGACAATTAATGCCGATGATACTCTCCATCTTGTCCAAACTTTAGCCCAATGTAAAGCGCAAACGATCGCCCCCCAATTTGATACAGGATTAATTCTTGGTTGTGATTCCGTCTTAGAAGTAGCGGGGGAAGTCTATGGCAAACCCAAGGATAAATTAGAAGCGATCAATCGTTGGCAAAAAATGCGCGGTCTGGTGGGTACACTCTATACAGGTCATGCTTTAATCGATCAAGTTAATAATCAAACCTTGACTCGTTGTGGGATTACTAAAGTTCACTTTGCCAATATCAGCGATGAAACAATTATTGCCTACGTTGACACCGAAGAACCCCTCAAATGTGCCGGCTGTTTTGCCTTAGAAGGAAAGGGGGGTCTATTCGTGGAAAGATTAGAGGGATGTCACAGTAATGTTATCGGTTTAAGCTTGCCCCTGTTTAGGCAGATGTTAACGGATTTTGGCTACCAAATCACTGACTTTTGGTGATCTTTTTGCCGATAATTTCCCCAAATTTATTGGCAAAAGGGCTTGACAAATTCTCAGATTTGTGTTAACTTTTTATTATAGTGGGAATCCGTGTCGCCCTGCGAACCCCTCTTTTTTCTATCCGATAGCCCCAAAATTTTTAACCCTTTCCTTTTCACTTTTTCCCGAAAAAACTATGTCTTGCTTGCGCGTGGGAATTGCCGGTCCGGTGGGTTCAGGAAAAACAGCCCTGCTCGATGCCCTGTGTAAAAATTTGCGGGATCAATATCCGATCGCCGTAGTCACCAATGACATTTATACTCAAGAAGATGCCCAATTTTTAGTGCGATCGCAAGCTTTAGCTCCGGAAAGAATTTTAGGAGTAGAAACGGGAGGATGTCCCCATACAGCTATTCGCGAGGATGCCTCAATTAACTTAGTTGCCATTGAACAGTTAGAGAGAAAATTTGCTAACTTAAAGCTAATTTTTCTGGAAAGTGGTGGTGACAATTTAGCGGCAACCTTTAGCCCGGAATTAGTAGATTTAACCATCTATGTGATTGACGTGGCAGCCGGGGATAAAATCCCTCGCAAAGGAGGACCTGGTATCACCAAATCGGATTTATTGGTAATCAATAAAATAGATTTAGCCCCGATGGTGGGGGCAGATTTAGGGGTGATGGATAGAGATGCCAAAAAGATGCGCGGGGATAAACCCTTTATCTTCACCAACTTAAAAACACGGGAAGGATTAGAGCGAGTGATTGCCTTTATCGAAAAGAATTTATACTAAGCTATTACTAGGAATAAAAAAGAGAGCGCCAGAAAAATTTAGGTAAAGCTAACATTCTTTTCCAACGCCAAGGTTCCTGATAGAGTCGATACAACCACTCTAAATTATTGTCACAGAAAAAGCGAGGGGCGCGGATTTTTGTCCCGGACCAGATATCAAAACTCCCCCCCACACCTACCCAGATAGCTTGGGGACAGAGATGGCGATGTTCCCTAATCCAATATTCTTGTCGGGGTACTCCCAAACCAACTAAAATTAACCGCGGTTGTTGATCTTTTAATACCTCGATCCAATCGGACATTTCCTGGGAGGATAGATAACCGTGGTTAGTCAGAATACGGATATTAGGTATCTTTTTTTGCCAATTACTTGCCGCTTGTTCAGTAATCCCCGGTTTACCACCAAAAAAAGCAATAGGAAAACTTTCTCCCTGCATTCCTAACTCAGTAATTAAGGATTCTGATAATTCAATACCGGGGCAGCGGGTTTGTTTTTTACCCCTTAATTTTAAGTAAATAACAATCCCAGCACCGTCGGGAATAACTAAATCTGCTTCTCGAATAACTTGGGCTACTTTAGCATCATTTTCCCCTAACATTGCCATTTCTGCATTAAGAGTGACAACGTGGGAACCAAAACCTTGATAGAGGCGATCAATTAACCAACGACTGTAGTTATCGAGAAGATGAACTGGTAAACCGAGAACAGAATATTTAGGGGGAGTTTCTAACATAAGTAGGTAGGTGCTAATAGTTGTCAGACACCCCCCTTATTAAGGGGGGATCAGAGGCAAAATCTATCTTCAATTTAATTATAAATACTTACTTACAATTCATCTTGATTTAGTTGTTATTTTATCGAGAAATTGGCACAAAATCCATCCCAAAACTAGAACGAGAACCTGGTTCAACTACCACTAATTGCACGGATTGATTGCGATCGCCAGATGGTAAAAATCGCACGGGATTAGTCGCCCCGGGTACAGAAAAATCACTGCTTCTTAACGCCTGTTGAACTCCCTCTCGGCTAGATTCTGCCTTAATTCCGGCGATTAAAGCCTGGGTAGCGTCATAGGCGGTGGCAGTGCGCCAATTTACGTCTCCTTGCCACAATTGGCGGGAATTATTCACAAAAGGACTGTTCGGATTAGCCGCCAAATGCCAAGCGACAGCGACAATCATGCCCAGGGCATTTTTTCCGCCTACATCCAGAGTTTTGGGGCTATAAACGTCATCACCCGCCACAATCGGTAATTTTTGGCCATTGATTTGAACCACCTGTAAAGCCTTATCTAGGGTACCACTATCCCCAAGAAGGGCGATGAGATTTGCTCCCTCCTGTTGAGCTTGTTGGAGGCTTTTAGAAGGGGTAAAAGTGAGGGAAGATAGATCAAATTCACTCACCACTTGACCTCCTCCTAATCCTAAAGCGGTGGTAAATTCAGATTTTAGGGATTGACTATAACCACTTTGGGAGTTAAAAAATACCACTGCCTTGACGTTAGGAATTTTTTGCAAACTAGATTCGGCTAATGCTCGTGCTGCCACAAAATCACTGGGAACAGAACGAAAGATATAGTCACCAAAATTGGAGAGTTTAACTGAGGTACTGATGGGGGAAATCATTACTAATCCCGCTTTTTGATAGATAGCAGCCGCCGCTAAAGAGGTGTCACTGCTAGTGTGTCCTACTACTCCTAAAATGCTGTTATCAGCCGCTAATTTTTGGGCAATTTGAGCGGCAATTTCGGGATTATCAGCATCATCAGCAATGAGAACTTTTAAAGGAATGCCATTAATTCCTCCGCTTTGATTGATTTGATTTTGAGATTGGGCAACTCCTCGTAAAACTTCTAGGGCGGTGTTGACATTGCTCCCAATTGGCACGGAAACGGCGATAGTATAGGACTTAGCTTCACCAATACGGGCGTTATTTAAGTAGATGAGAGCTTCCGGATCATTTTGATTAGCTCGCAGGGATTTTTCTAGGAGGTAAACTGCTTGCTGAAAGTCTCCTTTTCCGAGTGCCTGTATAGCAGCTTGTTTGTCAGAAGCAGCCCCTTCAACTATTAATAAGTTTTCACCTTGACTAAATCTTGCTTGTGGCGATACCGATTTTTGCTCTGGTGATATTTTCTCGATTTCAGAAAGATTGGTTGGGTTATTTGATCCTTGAAAACGATTGTATAACCACCAACTACCAGCCCCAAAAAATATTAGGGTAATCAGCAGGGATAAAAGCAGGGTAACTGTATCATTTTTCTGGCTCATGGGCTGATAACTAAGATTAAATTAATGGTTTAATCGAGATTGATAGTTAATAAAAGCACCAATTCAATTCTGAATTGCACCAATATCCGATCTACCTTGATAGAATACCTCATTTGGGGTCTGATAGTCAAGACATTGTTTAAATGTGTCTTAGCTTATTAGCAATATTTTACCTTTTTGTTTGGGAATCTTCTAAATGTTTTATTAAAACATTTGAGGATAAAGTACCGTGTAAATGACTCCAGGGTAAAACCTGTTCTAAACGCCATTGTTGATGAACATAATAATCTAGCGGGGGAATTTGTCCTTTTAGTTCCTTAAAAGCGCGTTTATAACTGCCTAAAGAATCACCGTAGCCACGAGTTAATTCTAACAGGGAAGTTAAGCGGCGATCGCCTCTAGATAATAGGGCTTGAATCACTGACCAATTATAACTCTCTGGTCGAAATTCTATGCCCTGTTTACCCAATTGTTTTTCTAGACATTTTAATCTTTTTTCGGCCATTTTATTAACTCCAAACCACTGAAAAGGAGTATGGGATTTAGGCACAAAGGTGCTGCAACCGAAAGAAATTCGCAGTCCAGAGGCGGCTTTTTTTAAGGCTATTAACATTTCCACAGTTGCCGCAATATCTTCGATTTCTTCTCCCGGTATTCCCACCATACCATAGAGTTTTATCCCTTTTAAACCGCCCGCTTTAGCATTAATGGCAGCTTGGATAATTTCATCATTGGCTAACTTTTTGTTGATAATTTCCCGCAAGCGATCGGAACCACTTTCTACGGCAATAGTAATTGATTTGGTGTCTCTTTGGGATAAAATTCTGGCTAATTTTTCCGTGACGGTATTAGTTCTAACTGAAGCGATCGAGAGTCTAACTCCCTCAAATTTTGGTTGAAAAAGATAATCAAGTAAGGTTTCAAATTCAGGATGTTGGCTGACGGAAGCACCTAATAAACCCAAGCGATCGGTCACTTTTAAACCTTTTTCAATGGCGGGAATTAAAGATTCTAAACTAGCGGTACGAAAGGGTAAAGTTAGATAACTAGCTAAACAAAAACGGCACATTTCTGGACAACTTCGCACCACCTCTACCATATAAATATTCTCCCATGCCGCTTGTTTTGTTACCACCGTAGAAGCTGAAAGGGTATTACTGCGATAGGTTTGTTTACTAACAAAGGTAGGAACATTATTATCTATGGGTAGAATTGCCGTAATTTCACCTTCAGAACTATCATAATTAACGGTATATAAACTAGGAACATACACCCCTGGAACCTGGGCTAAATGACGGAGTTTTGTCAGTCGTTCGGCGTTTCTAACCTCTTGATAGGCATTAATAAAATCAGCAATTAAATTTTCACCATCTCCCAATAAAATTACATCAAAATAAGCAGCAAAAGGTTCGGGATTAGCGGTTAAAACTGGCCCACCTCCGAAAATTATCGCCTGCTGATCTTGCCGTTGATGACTGTGACAAGGAATTTCTAAAGATTCTAACAGCGAGAGGATATTAACATAGTCTAATTCCCAGGAAAAGGAAAAGCCGACTAATTCGGGATAACGGGGTAAAGATTCTTGAAAATCCGTAAATAAACGACTAACTTGTATATCCGATCGCAGGGCTAAAGTTGCCCAAACAATTTGATAACCTAAACTGGTTATACCCACAGAATACTGATTAGGAAAGGCAAAAATAGTTCTAAGGGCATCACTGTGGGGTATTGCGGGAGTAAAGAGGAGTTTTTCGTCTTGTAAGATGGTCATTTCAGTTATCAGTTATCAGTTATCAGTGACTACCAGTAGTCTTCAGTAGCTTTTAATTTTCATTCTCTTGAAAGGGGAGACTTGTTACCTCTTGTTTTTGGTCATATATAAGTTTAATTTAATCTGGAGGTGAAGGAGGGGAAAATATCTCAATATACAGTTATATGATCATATCTCAGGTTATGATGCTGGGGAGTCGGGGGTCAAGAACAAATTTAAGTTATACTTCCTCCCTAGGGATAGCTATTGTATTTACAGGAGATTTTTTCTTATATCCTAGCAATTTTCACAGCTTAACTAGGTGTCGATTGATCTCCTTAACCCCAACCAGAACGAAATCTATGAATAATCCCGAAGAATACGTTATAATCATGGCGAAAATCCTAGATTTAACCATTCCCGATCGCTATTTAAATTCTGTGGTTGAAAACTGGCAACGCTTGCAAGAAATCGCCAGTTTAGTGACAGAATTTCCCTTAGAGGATGACGGGGAAAGCGCCCTCAGCTTTGAACCATGACTATTTCTGTGTGCAATTTAGCTCGATCGATCCAAAATCGTCAAACTAGCGCCTTAGAAGTTATTAGCCAGACTCTGGCGGAGATAGAGGCAAAAAATCGCCATTTAAATTGCTTTACCGACATTTTACAGCCTAGAGCGCTCGCTCAAGCCCAAAAAATCGATCTAGCGATCGCCAATGGGGAACCCGTCGGTGTCTTAGCAGGAGTCCCCTTCGCCGTCAAAAATCTCTTTGATATCAAGGGTATTGTCACCCTTGCCGGTTCCAAAATCAATCGAGATCACCCTGCCGCCAGACAAGATGCGATCGCTATTCAAACCCTAGAAGCAGCCGGGGCAGTTTTGGTGGGGGCGACCAATATGGATGAGTACGCCTACGGTTTTGTCACCGAAAATGCCCATTATCGAGCCACTCCCAACCCCCGCGATCCTAGTCGTATATCGGGGGGATCCTCTGGCGGTTCCGCCGCTGCCGTTGCCGCTAATTTAGTGCCTCTCGCCCTCGGTTCCGATACTAATGGTTCCGTGAGGGTTCCCGCCGCTTGCTGTGGCGTGGTAGGGCTAAAACCCACCTTTGGGCGCGTATCCCGTCAGGGCCTATTTTTGTTCGTCAGTAGTTTGGATCATCCGGGATTTTTTAGCGACAATGTGGCGGATATGGCGGCTATTTGGAGTCTTTTTGCCAAAAATAACCTTAAAGCTCCTTTAAGTGGCTTAGAGGGCGTAAAAATAGCCCTTGCCGACGATTATTTTCAGCAGGGAGCCGAACTGGAAGTATTCGAGGCAGTGACAGCGATCGCTGAACGTTTAGGAGTGAGCCAAAAAATCACCATTCCCGAAACCGCCCGCGCCAGGGCAGCCGCCTATATAATTACCGCTTCCGAGGGCGCAAATTGGCATTTACCGCGTTTACAGACCAGATTAGAGGATTTTGACCCCGCAACCCGGGATCGCTTCTTGGCAGGGGCATTAATTCCCTCTAGCTGGTATTTACAGGCTCAACGTTTTCGCCGTTGGTATCGCGATCGTCTGCGAGAGATTTTCGCCGAAGTCGATATTATTCTCACCCCGACGATTCCCTGTATTGCGCCACCATTAGGAGTAGAAAAAATGATTATTGACGGGCAAGAGCTATTAATTAGACCCAATTTAGGCAGATTCACCCAACCTTTTTCTTTTATCGGTTTACCTGCCCTTTCTTTGCCGATTAAACGTCCATCCCAGCTACCTTTAGGTTTGCAAATCATCGCCGCACCCGATCGCGAAGACTTAATCCTAAGGGTAGCCAGGGTTTTAGAGGAAATGCTCATAGATATCCCGCATAAGTGAGATATTAAGGGCGCACTTAATCCTAAAATCCCTAATTTAAGGACATATAGGCAAAAAGGTCATTTTTCTAGTCTAAGTAAACAATCTATTCGTTTTTTCTTCTCTGAATGCTGACTACTGGCTCGGAGACTACTTTTCAATGGTTGATAGGGTCTTATTTTTTTGAATTTAACTCGATTTCTCGACTCATTAGAACAATTCGAGCCTATAATATAATTAGGTTCGAGTCAAGAATCAATCTTTTTATTGCCATCTATCTGCAAGGAAATCTATGAAAATTGTCATCCCGATCCTATTTTATAGCAAAGGAGGAGTAGAAAGAGTCATTATCTCTTTGATACCTAGCTTATTAGAATACGTCGAACAGATTATTATCGTCCTCCCTCGTAAGGAAATTGAATATTTTAGATCTTTAATGCCCGATTCCGATAAACTTATCTACGAAAATTTTGATTTTTATCCCCATAGTTTTGAAACAAAATTAATCTATGTTTATGGTCTTCTAGCGAATTTTTATAAAACCCTAAGACTAACTTCTATTCATCATATTTTCTCTCGTAGAATTGGACTTTTACGCATCGAAGCAAGAATTAATCAGATTATCAAGCGTTACCAAGCTGATCACTGTTTGTATGGAATGACTAATCGGATTTCTCCTCCTAATGTCAAGGTTACTTTAAGTGGCATTATTTATGATGTTTTTTGGCAATTTGCTCCCTTAACTTACTCAGAATCTTATCAAGAACCCTACAATGAAGCGTTAAAAGAATGGTTAGATCGGGCTGATCTACTGTTCACAATTTCCCAAAAAACTAAAGAAGATGTTTTAAAAATTTTTCCTAATGTTACCTATGCTAGTAAATTACAAGCTGTACTTTTAGCTGGATTTATCGAGGAGTCTAATCCCAAGAGCGATTTAGTCAAAAGTGAGCTAGTTACTTTTTATTTTCCCTCCTCTTTTGGTATCTACAAAGATCATACAACTTTGCTTAAAGCATCCATTACACTAGCGAAAAAAGGTTTAAAATTTCAAATAGTTTTTATTGGTAAAGAAACCGATAATCTAGTTAATGGAAATCTGCAATTATCTCAACAGTCCCAAACTCAAGAATACCAAGATTATCTCAAAGAATGTACCCGACTTTATCGGGAAAATCAAGAAATTTTCGAGAGTCACATCAAGGGATTAGGTTATCAAGACTATGAAACATTGCAGTTTTATTATCAAACCTGTTCCTCTGTGGTATTTCCCTCAAAATACGAAGGTTTTGGATTAGCAATAGCGGAAGCCATTTTACAAGGTATTCCCGTTATTGCTTCCGATTTGGAAGTGTTTCAAGAACAGGTAGAATTATATAATTGTCCCGAAAGAGTGCAATTCTATCCTAGGGGAGATGCGGACAGTTTAGCCAATTGTTTAGAACAATTTATCCTCAATCCAATTCCTCGCTTGTTACCCGAAGATATCCCCAATAAAATTAATTTCTGGACGTGGGAAGATGTGGCTAAAAAATATGTAGAACTACTGAAAGAAAATGCAGGTTACTGATCTCTATATCTACCCGATTAAATCCTGTCGAGGTATTCAATTATCCCAAGCTGAAGTGACTCCTAAAGGTTTACTCTGGGATCGAGAAATGATGTTAGTGGATGGTAAGGGTAAATTTATCACCCAAAGGGAATATCCGCAATTAGCCACCGTTTCTGTCACCATAACAGAGGATAACTTTTCTCTGAAAACATCTCAAGATTCCCTGACTTTTCAGCCTAATTTCACAGGAGAAAAAAGATCGGTTCAAATCTGGGAATCCCAAACCATAGCCATGGATCAAGGAGATGAAATCGCCGAATGGTTTGAGAAAATTCTCGACATTCCTTGTCGTTTAGTGCGACAATCTCCCGATTATCCACGTCCTGCGAATCCTCGCTATGCAGGGAACGATCATACTCCCGTCAGTTTTGCCGATGGTTATCCAATTCTATTAACTAATACTGCTTCTTTAGAGGACTTAAATCGGCGTTTAGTTGCACCGGTGCCGATGAATCGTTTTCGGCCTAATATTGTTATTAGTAGCGATCAAGCTTTTAGCGAAAGTAGTTGGCAAAAGATCACAATTGGAGAGATAAATTATGCCCTAGTTAAACCCTGTAGTCGCTGTATTATCACCACCACCGATCAAGAAACAGGTAGGAGAAATACCCAACAGGAACCTTTAAAAACCTTAAGCACTTTTCGCAGTTTCCCCGGGGGCATTATGTTCGGAGAAAATGTCATCCCCGAAAAGACAGGTACAATTAAAGTCGGCGATCCTATTACCGTAATCTAGAGATCTAGATATCTAGGGGGATAGGGGAATGGGGGAATTTCAACTAAAACCCTAAAACCCCAACACCCAACCCCCACAAGGTTAAGATAAATAACCATAAGAACAATACTTGACTAGAGACACTGAAACCATGCCCCTTGATACCGCATCGATTTTAGAAGTATTACGTCCCGTTCAAGATCCAGAACTGCAAAAAAGCCTAGTGGAATTGAACATGATCCGCAATGTGGCGATCGATGGCGGAAAAGTTAGCTTTACCCTAGTTTTGACCACTCCTGCCTGTCCTTTGCGCGAATTTATCGTGGAAGACTGCCAAAAAGCCGTTAAACAGCTGCCCGGGGTGGAAAGTGTCGCCGTGGAGGTAACTGCCGAAACCCCGCAACAAAAAGCTTTACCCGATCGCCAAGGCGTGGAGGGGGTTAAAAATATTATCGCCGTTTCCAGTGGTAAGGGCGGTGTGGGAAAAAGTACCGTGGCTGTCAATATCGCCGTCGCCTTGGCTCATTTAGGGGCAAAAGTGGGGCTATTAGACGCGGACATCTACGGCCCCAACGCCCCGACAATGTTGGGCTTAAATGACGCACAAGTGACGGTACAGGGCGCAAATGGCGAGATATTGGAACCCGCTTTTAACCATGGCATCAAAATGGTTTCCATGGGCTTTTTGATCAACCCCGATCAACCGGTAATCTGGCGCGGTCCGATGTTAAACGGCATTATCCGTCAGTTTCTCTATCAAGTCAACTGGGGCGATTTAGACTATTTAATCGTCGATATGCCTCCCGGTACCGGGGATGCACAATTAACTTTAATTCAATCGGTCCCCCTAGCCGGTGCGGTGATTGTCACCACTCCCCAGACGGTTTCTTTAATTGATGCTCGCCGGGGTTTAAAAATGTTCCAACAGCTAGGGGCGCGGGTTTTGGGTATCGTGGAAAATATGAGTTATTTTATCCCTCCCGATCAGCCCGATCGCTCCTATGATCTATTTGGGTCCGGTGGTGGGGAAAAAACCTCGCAAGAATTGGGCATTCCTTTACTGGGATGTGTACCTCTGGAGATATCCCTACGGGAGGGCGGTGATACTGGTGTACCAGTAGTTTTAGGGCAACCAGAATCGGCCTCAGCTAAAGCCCTGATAGCGATCGCTCGTCAGGTGGCGGCGAAAGTATCCGTGGCAGCCTATAGTTAGGGTTTGCGGCAAAAAGTTTTCCCTAGGGGCAGGGTGTGGGGTGTAGGGTGTAGGGTTTTACCCATTTTCAGGGAAAAAGTCCCTAAATTTTCCCCCCGATCACTCCAAGGGCCGGTACTTTTGGATTTCAAAAAGGTCTAAAAGTATTATCGAACAATGTTTTTAGATTTATTGAGCAAACCCTAGTTAGTTAGTAAATTTGGGGAGAGAAATGGTGAGAAGACAGTCCCTTATTAGTAGGAAACTACGCGGTTTTAGTGAGCAGTTTAGCTTCATTTTCCGGGATCTAGCCCAAATGGATCGGCTTTTGTTCGTTTTGGTGACGGGTTTAACCGTTTTCGGTGGTTTAATGATTCGTAGTGCCGAAAGACATACCACTGCTCTCGATTGGTGGCAACACTGGTTATTCGGATGCGTGGGAGTGGCGATCGCTTTATTTCTGGCCCGTTGTCGTTACGAAAGTCTGCTCAAATGGCACTGGTTAACCTATCTTCTCACCAATCTCTCCCTAATCGCGGTAATTATCCTAGGCGTGACGGCGAATGGGGCGCAAAGTTGGATTAATATCGGCAGTTTTAACGTGCAACCGTCGGAATTTGCCAAGGTAGGTTTAATTATCACCCTAGCAGCCCTCCTACATCATCGTCCCGCCGATAATCTTTTTGCGATCGCTCGTGTCTTTGCCGTCACTGCCATCCCTTGGGTGTTAATTATGGCGCAGCCGGACCTGGGGACAGGATTAGTCTTTGGGGCAATTACCCTAGGCATGATTTACTGGGCTAATGCGAAACTGCCTTGGATGATTATCCTGTTATCTCCCATCGCATCGGTTTTTCTGTTTAATTTACTTTTTCCTGCTTGGATTGTTTTAGCAATTATCATCGCTGTGCTTGCTTGGTTTACCCTTCCCTACCGTTTTTTATCTACTTTCATCGTGGTGGCAACTAATCTGGCAGTGGGTAAATTAGGCGAGGTTTTTTGGGGTTTATTAAAAGAATATCAAAAAGATCGTTTAACCCTATTTCTTGACCCAGAAAAGAATCCTTTGGGGGGAGGTTATCAATTAATTCAATCCCGCATTGCCATCGGATCCGGAGAATTATTAGGACGGGGATTACACCAAGGCACCCAAACCCAATTAAATTTTATTCCCGAACAACACACCGATTTTATCTTCTCGGTAGTCGGGGAAGAACTCGGTTTTGTTGGCAGTATTTTGGTTTTAATAGCTTTCTGGTTAGTTTGTTGGCGTTTGTTAGTCATTGCTAATACTGCTAAAGAAAACTTTGGTTCTTTAATAGCGATCGGTGTTCTCTCGATGATCGCTTTTCAGGCAATTCTTAATATTAGCATGACCGTGGGATTAGCCCCGATTACAGGGATTCCTCTACCTTGGTTAAGTTATGGACGTTCATCTTTATTAACCAATTTTATCGCCTTGGGTTTAGTGGAATCCGTGGCTAATTATCGCCCCCGTAAGCGTTTGTACTAAGTAGTTGTACAGATATCAGTTATCAGTGATCAGTTATCAGTGATCAGTTATCAGATTTGAGTTTTAAGTGTGGAGTATTAAATCCCACTTTCCGCACTTCTTAACATTCAATTGATGATTTTTACTAATATATTCCTTCCAAACCCTTGCCAGTAAGAATTATAACTACAATGATGGATTTTGATCAAGGTGAAGAATTGTAAATTTTTTTCTCAGAAAAAATCAATTATTGAAAATGTTCTCAATAGTAGTTTCTACAATCAAGGTTTTTCGTTAAAACATCTTGGGGAATGTAAAAATATATAAAAGTATATGAAGATTGAAGATGTGCTGAATGTCGGATTTAGCGGAAATTTTTCTTAAATTTTTCTTAAGTGCTTGACATTTGCCAGATTAGTGCTTATGATGTTTTATGTCACCCAAATAAAAGCAAATTATTTGCACAATCCCGATTCTGAAAGCCATGCACAGCAAAGCTTTTAGGGGTAAGTACAGGTGGTTGTTTTTATCTGAGTGATTAAACTTGTTCACTCAAAATTACCAGAGGAATAACAATGGCATATCCCAACGATCAACAAGGTAAAGCACATCCTTTCTTTGCTCGTTTCTTGTCCGTAAGCAAAGAGGAATCTTCCATCAAGTCTCCTGAGGAAGGACGTCAAACACTCAAATACCCTTCTGACTGGGAAGAGCTTTAAACTCAGGTTACATGAGTAATTGCAGCACTTTTCTTGATTACACCGTACAGACAAAAAGCTAAAGGAGCCACTAATCAAGGCTTGCAGCCAAAAAAACTGCACGTTGAGATCCTGAGAAGTGCTGTCAACTAAATTTAGTAATTACTCAAGAAAAAAACAAATACTGCAATTAGTTAAGCAAAAGCAAGACTTTTTGCAGTATTTTATTGAGATTCCGATCAATAAAAATTAACCCAAAAGCCTTAAAATGTGTTAACCTACAGGAATTTCCCACTGATATGAAAGAATCGCCTAAAGTTGTTTTATTGTTGACCCATAGCGGCGATTTTTTCACCATTGACCGCGTGGCTGAGGCGATAGAAAAAAAAGGAGCCACACCTTTTCGCTTAGATACTGATAAATTTCCCTTAGAGGTTCAATTAGCAGCCCAATTTAATGGTAAAAAAAGTTTTTATCAATTAACCTATAACCATCAATCTATTGATAGTGAACAGGTGCAATCTGTTTGGACAAGACGTATGTGGCAACCTGAAATAACAGCGGATTTAGATCCTCAGTTTCGGGAGGCTTGTGTGCGAGAATCCCAGACGACTTTGGCTGGTTTTTGGGATAGTTTAAGGTCAGCGCGTTGGTTAGATAATTTAGCTAAAATTGAGAGGGCTAAAAATAAGTTATTACAACTTCGTTTGGCCTCAGAAGTTGGCTTAATTATTCCCCCTACCTTAGTTACCAATAATCCTGATGCTGCCCGGGAGTTTTTTTCCCAGGTTCAGGGACGAATGGTGAGTAAATTGTTAACTGCGATCGCCCACAGCATGGAATCGCCGGAATTTTTTCTTTATACCAGTAGGGTGAAAGCAGAAGACCTTGAGGAAGCGGAATCTTTACGCTATTGTCCTATGGTTTTTCAAGCGGAAATTCCCAAACAATTAGAATTGAGAGTTGTCGTGGTTAATGGACAGACATTTGTGGGAGCTTTAGAATCTTCTCAGTATAATCATTCAACCGTAGATTGGCGAAGACCGGGTATTGATCCAGGTGCTTGGCAACATCATACTTTACCCGATTCACTATTGCAGCAACTTCAGATTTTTATGGCTAATTTAGGGTTGAATTTTGGGGCGTTTGATTTTATCTTAACTCCTGGGGGTGAATACGTTTTTTTAGAAGTTAATCCGGGTGGTGAGTGGGGAATGTTAGAACGGGATTTAGATTTACCTATTTCTCAGGCGATCGCCGATTTTTTAGTATGCTAAAAATCAAACCAAAACCTAATCAGGATTTTGAGGATTTTAGGATTATCAAGATTCTCAATCCAAAATCTAATCAGGATTCTCAATCCAAAATCATCAAGGAGATTTATGACCGTTTTACTTGTTACTTTTAGCCACGATAATGAAAGTATTCCTCTGGTAATCAAAGCCATAGAAACGATGGGTAAAAAAGCCTTCCGTTTTGATACTGATCGCTTCCCTACAGAGGTGAAAGTTGATCTTTACTCAGGCGGTCAAAAAGGCGGAATTATTACCGATGGAGAACAAAAATTAGAGCTAAAAGAAGTTTCTTCTGTTTGGTATCGACGCATGAGATACGGACTAAAATTACCCGATGGGATGGATAGTCAATTTCGCGAAGCTTCTCTTAAGGAATGTCGGTTAAGTATTCGAGGAATGATTGCTAGTTTATCTGGCTTTCATCTTGACCCAATTGCTAAGGTAGATCATGCCAATCATAAACAATTGCAGTTACAAGTGGCGCAACAATTAGGTTTATTAATTCCGGGGACTTTAACTTCTAATAATCCTGAAGCTGTCAAGCAATTTGCTCAGGAGTTTGAAGCAACAGGAATTGTGACTAAAATGCTTTCTCAATTTGCTATTTATGGAGACAAGCAAGAGGAAATGGTTGTTTTTACCAGTCCTGTTACTAAGGAAGACCTAGATAATTTGGAAGGTTTGCAATTTTGTCCCATGACTTTTCAGGAAAACATTCCTAAAGCTTTGGAATTACGCATCACTATCGTCGGTGAACAAATATTTACGGCGGCGATTAATTCCCAACAATTAGACGGTGCTATCTACGATTGGCGAAAAGAGGGAAGAGCGCTCCATCAACAATGGCAACCCTACGATTTACCGAAAACTATTGAAAAGCAACTACTAGAATTAATGAAATATTTCGGTCTTAATTATGGTGCAATTGATATGATTGTCACACCAGATGAACGTTATATCTTTTTAGAAATTAATCCCGTTGGCGAGTTTTTCTGGCTAGAACTTTATCCTCCTTATTTTCCCATCTCCCAGGCGATCGCTGAAGTCCTCGTCAACTCATAAACCAACAAATACAGAGCCAGAGTATTTTATCGCATCGACGAGGCTCTGACTCCAGATTTCCCCCCCGACTACTGACTTGAAAGAGGGTGTAGGGTGTGGGGTGTGGGGTGTAGGGTGTGGGAAGTGGGGAAGTGGGGAGTTTTCTCAGTGAACTGATAACTGATAACTGATAACTGACTCCTAACCCCACCAACAAACTTTTTCAGCAAACCCTACTTAATTTCCAGACCAAGACTTTCTCTCGTGCTTCTATCAGATCCATGCCTATTTTTTCTAAAACTCGCTTTGAAGCTATATTATCGGGAGCGCAGCCAGCGGTCACTGTTTGCATACCAGGTTGAGAAAGTGTCCAGTCCATCATTGCTTTTGTCGCCTCGGATGCGTAGCCTTGTCGTCGATATAACGGCGCTACTTGATAGCCAATTTCTACAGCATCTGTGGGTAAACCTGTGACATCAGGAATAATTTTGATCATCACATGACCAATAAGGGTATTTTCTGTTTGATGAATAATTAAACTCCCCCATCCCCATTCATTTTGTAAGGGGAATTGCAGCAAAATATTCGCAATATCAGGGAAAGCTTGAATCAATTCTTGTTCGGCCCAGTCAGCTGCAACTTTTATCCCCAAAATTGTTGCTAATTCATCGATACCTATAATTGCGGCCTTGAGAAGTTCAAGCTTTAAGGGGACTAAATATAATCGTTCCGTCACCAGTTTTTCCAGTGCTTTCATTTGATAAAATTCCTATACCAGTTATCAGTTATCAGTTATCAGTTAGTAGCTTGTTAATCAACTTACCCAGCAAAAACCTGATTCTCTAGTTCTCCTGAGAGGGGAAAGTCTGAATACTCTGTCTCAATTTCAATCTGTTTGTCACCCCATTAGCTATATTCTCACCCATTTTAAGGTTTTTGGGTCTTTATCGTAACGATAATTAAAACCATCTTTGGCAGTAATAATTTTACCTAAACTGGCACGACTCCGGACGTTACTTAAAGAATAATCAGTTAGGGACTGCATTTGTTGATGGGACAAACCTTCGGCTATTTCAGAAACTCCGGCAATTTCCGCATCATGCTCAGTTTTAACCTCAGACAAAGTCTCTATTTTTACCGCCGAAAAATTTTCTGATTTTTTTGACATCATCACTAGGTTATTCACTTTTTTGCGCTGATAATCTTCTACAGTTGACAGCTGCCAATGGGAATTTTCTGTTAACTCTAAGACCCATCGATGATAATTAAATAAACTTTCCCGATGACCAACACTAATAAAGGTGGTTTCACTTTCCTGTAATTGCTGATATAAGCTGGCTTCATTGGCCAAATCTAAAGCGCTGGTTGCTTCATCTAAGATAGTAAAGGTAGGTTTAGTGATTAATAGTCGAGCAAAAGCTAATCTTTGTTGTTCTCCGAGGGATAAAATCTGTTCCCAATTGACTTGTTTATCTAAGGTATTTTTGTCAGTTAATAAATGTTGCAGGTTGACTTTTTTTAAGATGTTTTCTAATTCTTCATCGCTCACCTGCTCATTGGTATGGGGATAAAGTAATTGCTGGCGTAAAGTGCCAAGGATAATATAAGGACGTTGGGGTAAAAATAACATTTTAGCTAAAGGAGGACGAACTAAACGACCACTACCTGCTTTCCATAAACCGGCGATTGCTCGTAACAAGGAACTTTTTCCTCGACCACTGGGGCCAATAATCAGTAAGCTTTCTCCCAAAGGGACAGAAACCGATAAATTTTCCACAATTACCTTTTCATAATCGGGAGTTTGTAGGGTAAAATTTTCAAAAGCTAGACGATTATCTTCCAGGGTGATAATACGACTTAAGTTTTTCGGCTCTTCACTGGCAACTTTTAAGGCATCTGTCAAGGTAGCTAACCGTTCAATATAACTTGAAACTTTACCCGATGTTCCCCATTCAGTAATTAATTGTCCCAAGGCATTAGAAAAAAGGAAACAGCATAAACTCGCTTGACTAATTTCCCCATAATCGATTTCGTTTTTAATAAACATCGGGGTCAAAATAAACATTGAAAATACACTAATCGCTGACTGATAACCTCGATTAAAAAGATTATTAAACCGTTCCCAATTGATCAGGTTTTCCGAGCTTTGAATAACCCGTTCAAAACGGCTTTCAATGATTTTTTCTTCCTGCTCTTCTCCCTGAAAAAAAGCAATTGATTCGGCGTGGTTACGCACATGGGTTAAAGCATAATTATAATCAGCTTTATTATTAAGCTCCGATTGATTAATTTTGTTTAATTCTTGAGTTAGATAAATTGCTATTAAATTTCCTGCGATCGTATAAATTATTAGATAAACCGCAATTTGTGGGGAAATTGTCCAAAGAATGATCGCAAAAGTAATCATTTGTAACCCTTCTTCCATGAAGGTGATTAATAACCTTAGGGTCATGGTCGTAATTGGTTCAATTTCTTGAGATAATCTTTGATCGGGATTTTTTAAAGCTGAGGTAAAATCAATGTTATAATAAGCGCGATCATTGAGATATTTTTTAACGGTTTGTTTGGTTAACCACTTATACCAATCCAATGCCACTTGACGACGAATAAATTGAGAAAAAGCAAATAACCCCGTTGTTCCTATAATCAACAAACTGGATAACCAAAGCGTATTTAGATATTTAGAAAGATCTCTATCTTCAATAATAATATCGAGTACATAACGATTCCAGTAGCTACTAAAAGCTTCTACCCCGACTGTTGCCAAGATACTTAAAAGGATCAAAGCTGACATTCCCCAAGAAATGATCACATCTCCAAAGGCACGTCCATTTAACTCCGTTGGATACCAATAGGGTTGAGCGACAATTTTTAGGCTTTCCCAAAATTGACCAAATAGTGAAAAGGGATTCTTGGAGGACTGGTCGGACACCACAGGGTTTTCCGTTGCTTGTTTAGTAGTATATTGGGGCATCTACATCCAATTGGTGGTTCTTTTACTGTTCTCTTGACAACTCGCTATCATATTGTAGCGGCAGAATTACCTCTTGTTGTCTTTTGTTGACATTTTTATCTAGAAGATGAAAGCCAGCTATGGTCAGAAAGCTCTGACATAACTAAGAACTACTTGACCCACTTTTGTTACTGTGGCAGTCTAGATGCTGTTTACTGATCACTGAAAAACCCCCATCTCTCAATCTCCGTGATCCTCAAAATGATTAGCTAGTAGGAATTTTTGACTGGCATTCAACTCTTGCCAAAGCTGGTTAATTTTCTCGTAAGCTTCCGTGGAGGTAAGCTTTCCCCCACTGTGTAAACCAGCGATAAAAGAGACTCTCAGGGCGAATTCCTGCAAATTAGCGTTAAAAACTAAATTTTGTGGCGTGAATAAACCCCTGTAGCTGGTTTTAGGGTAGAGAAAGTTATCTTTAGAATTGAATTTTTCCATTGTGACCGACCCCCCAGTATAGGATACCTACATTATTATATATTTAACCTTTTGTTAATCCAAGCTTAACCTAAGAATTTAAACCTGTCTCTAGATTCTTCAGAGAGTAGCTGCTGAACTTGATTAGCTGCCGCTATCCCAGAAGTTAAGGCCGTTTCTAGGGAAGAATTTCTCGATAAATCTCCTCCTTGACACCAATCACCACAGGCAACTAGAGGTAAAGGACTATTAACACTTAAACAGGGTACAGCTAAACCCTGACGGACTAAAGCATAACGCCAACGGTGCAGCTGAGACCAATCGGGGAGAGGCAAAGAAGCACGAGAGAGCAAATCTAGCTTAACTGCTTCTAAATCCTCGCTATCGAGATATTTAACCGCAAAATCGGCACTACTATGCACAACAAAGACATAATCAGGGGATGATTGCCGTTTACTGCTATCAAGTCCTAACCAAGCGATATCGGTGGAGGGAGCAACTGCGGGTAAAGAATCGCCATAACCCGCCATTACCGTTAAACAGGGATCGTAAACGATTGATCGCAATTCTGGCATAGTAGTTATACAAGAGTTTTCTAACAATAACGCCGCTTGCGGGGCGGGAATAGCCAGGACAATCGCCGAAAACTCCCCCCGAATTTGACCGTTATTGTTTAAAACCCATTTTCCTTGACGATTTTCCAGACGAGTAACCAGAAAATCTCGTTCAATTTCTAACCCTTGAGCTAAAAATTTCGCCACGCTATTCATGCCAGAAGGAGCAACATAGCTAGAATCAAACCAAGAAGTAACTATATTCTCTCTCAGTAGATTATCAATTAAAGCCGCCGTTTTTTCGCCCTGAATAGTCAAAAAAGGCAAGCCATGATCCACAGCCATCTCTTGATTAGCTCGATTAACCCGTCGCGTGGCTAAACGACCACCAATGCCTCTAGACTTATCAAATAGCTTAACAGTATAACCTCGATCGCACAACTGACGAGCGCAGGTTAACCCGGCTAAACCCGCACCAATGATCCCAACCTTAATCGAAAAATTTGTCACTAGCCTTCCTAACCCCGTCAACCCTTGAGTTAATATTAGTATTAATCAGCACTAGCGAAACTGATTTGATTATTGGGGCTGAGGAGGAGAAACCACATTGGACGAACTACGCACAGCTTTGGAGTTAGCCACCGAGGAGGAACTACAGCAAATCACTAACATCCTCTTTTGCCGTCGTTTTAACCCTCTCGATTATCTACGAGCGCCGGACGCAATCGCCGTTCAAAGTCAAGATTGGGAAAGTTGGTTAGATAGCGTCGAGGATCGTTTTCGTTACTTGGCTGCCGATGGTGTGACAGTATTAAAAGGTCAAACCGAAAAAGTTAGTTATCGTCAAATTCTCGTCCGTGTCTGTCATTTCCTCAAGGTTCCCTACTCCCAAAAAATGCCGACAACGGAAATTGAAGCGGAAATCTATCTTCACCTCGTTAACAAAGCTTGGAAACGTCTCCCCCCATCGGAACAAAAATCCCTCTCGATTCAAATTCAAAAAGCACTCGCGGATTCCCACACTCCCCAACCCTTACCGGTTCACCTACAACACAATACCCTCGATATAGTCCTCAAAGGCGGCAGCGTCATCGCCATTAATTCTATCCTGAAACCGATTCTGCTCAAACATATCGCCTGGCAGTTCGCTCTCCATTTTGCCCGCTATCAAGGGGCAAAAACTGCCCTAGTCCAGGGTGGGACAATTGTTAATCAAATCGCCCTACAAACGGCTAAACAGGGCATGACTAGAGCGGCAGCCCGCTACGGAGCCGTCAGAACCGTGTTAAGTTTGGTAGGACCGGCTCTATGGGGTTGGTTTATTGCTGATCTCGGTTGGAAGGCGATCGCCACCGATTACGGCCGGATTATCCCGACTATTTTTGCCCTTGCCCAAATTCGTCTGACTCGTGAGGATTGTTGGCAACCTGCCTAGCTTGACATCCTCGCCGCCCTAAAAGTGCGGCGATTCCTAAACCTCACGATTTAAGTTTCTGCTTCCACCACCGTCGCATACCACAGTTAAAAAACCATGTACTGTCTTACACAGAGTCCACAGACTTTCGCCCCATTTCAG